>DFSJ01000003.1:0-736 GCA_002378585.1 Flavobacteriaceae bacterium UBA3440
CGCGATCGAGGGGTTTATGATCGATTGGAAAAGAAATCGGCTGATCTAGCAGCCGGGATGAGTTCTGTGTTAGACAAAACAACTATCGACTACCAGATCAACCGATTGGGTTCTATGATCTCCTTGCATTTTACCCCTGAGCCAGTGGTGGATTTTACCACTGCGGCTCGAGGAAACAACGCTCGATTTAACGCTTATTTTCACGGAATGCTCGACCGAGGTATCTATCTGCCGCCCTCAGCCTTTGAAAGTTATTTTCTCAATGATGCGTTGTCACAAGCAGACATTGAGAAAACCCTTAATGCGCTCGATGAGCTGGTCCCTGCTCTGGAGGCAACAAACGTCTAGACGCCATTTGCCTTGATCTTTGAGCGCGATCTAAACGCAGGTCTTTCCACTGACGATATTGTTCGGGAGTAAATACTGTTTTTAGGTCGTTTTGCAAGGCGATCTGCGCATCTAAGTGGGCCTCCATCCATTGTACTTTTCCTTTTTTGCTGTAAGGCGACATCGGTTTCTTTGGAAGATGAACCTGGTGTTTGTCGAGCAATTCACGGACTTGATTTTGTTGATCCTGGTTGAGGTCTAAGGCCAATGTCCACTGTTTGGCTACCAAATTTGAACGCTCTTGTGGATTGAATTTTTGGTGCGTACCCGTAGCTAAATCAAGACTGCGCTCTGGATGTTTTCTGTATTTGTGGTGTTCTTTTAGTTGAGCTGGGTGTTGCGCCCACAT
>DFSJ01000003.1:1082-4025 GCA_002378585.1 Flavobacteriaceae bacterium UBA3440
CTGTTGCCGTTTTTGACAAATGTTTAACATTAGAAAAGCCAAGGAATCACCCATTGGTATACCGCAGTAAGTAAGCCAACCGAGATGAGATTTAACCAGATACCCGCGCGAACCATATCTTTCACTTCAATATATCCAGAGGCAAATACGATGGCGTTAGGTGGTGTTGCCATAGGTAACATAAACGCACAACTACTCGCTATGGTCACAGGAATTAATAAGTGGATGATGGGAATATCCAATCCTAGGGCAATACCGGCCACGACAGGAGCTAAAACAGCTACTAAAGCTACATTGCTCATCAACTCTGTCAAAAACAGCATCAGGGCAATTAAGACCACAACGGTACCTATTACGGGCCATTGCTGTTGTTGAATGGAGGTGGAAACTAAATCTACTAGCCCACTTTGGGTCATCCCATTGGCCAAAGCAAGGCCTCCGCCAAACAAGATTAAAATCCCCCAGGAGAGATTTTTTGTGTCCGACCAGGCCAAGATAAATGGCGCTTTTTTGTCTTTGGTGGGGATGCAAAACAAGCTCAATGCACCAAACAAACTGATGGCTGTATCGGTTAGGCCTAGTCCAGGCACGAGTTGATTGATAGCCGCCCTAAAAATCCATAGAAAAACGGTCGTGCCAAAAACCACGAGCACTTGTTTTTCTTTTGAATCCATGGCACCCAGCGCTTTGAGCGAGTCAGCAATAATATTTTGATCTGCCTTAAATGCAAGTGATTTAAACGGAAATAAACGCAGTAATACCCAGTAAATTACGGCGATTAACAGCACAGATAAAGGGAATCCCAACGCCATCCACTCCATAAATGAAATGGGTTGATGGTACTCGTTTTCTAAAAGACCAATCAGCACTGAATTTGGGGGTGTGCCAATCACGGTGGCGATTCCACCCGCATTGGCCGCAAAGGCGATACCGAGCATCACGCTCAAGGCAAAGTTTCTGTCTTCTTTGGTGAACCCATCACTGTCTTCTATCAACAAATGAATCACGGACTGCGCAATAGGGAGCATCAATACAACCGTGGCTGTATTGCTGATCCACATACTTAAGAATCCGGTCGCTATCATGAATCCCAACAGCACAGATGCAGGGGAGGTGCCTGTTTTCTGGATGATGTTCAGCGCAATGCGTCTGTGCAAGCCAACTTTTTCCAGGGCGAGGGCCATCACAAAACCACCAAAGAACAAAAATATGATGGGGCTGCCGTAGTAACCACCCACTTGATCGAGGGGTAAAATACCGAGCAATGGCATGACGAGTAGGGGGAGTAAGGCAGTGACCGAAATAGATACTGCTTCACTGATCCACCAGACGATCATCCATAGACCCAAAGCCAATACAGGATCAGCTGCAGGGGATACCAAGTCACCAGGGTAGGCCATAAGTGCGGCCATAAGAAGGGGGCCTGCCATAAGGCCCCAGAGGGAAGTGCGCTTCATACCCGAATATAGTATTTTTTTTATCCACTACAACCTAGGGGTTGTTCCCGTATGGTAGGGTTGAAAATTTGTATATTTGCCCCCATTAAATCTATGTTATGCAGCTGTCTGAGCAGGAAGTAATACGCCGAGAGAAATTAGATAAACTGAAGGAAATGGGAATTAACCCCTATCCTGCGGCTTTATACCCAGTGACCCATCGCGCTCATGCGATAGAAAATGACTATGAAGAAGGATTGTCTGTGGTGGTCGCCGGAAGATTGATGCGGAAAAAAGTCCAGGGGAAGGCCTCTTTTGGTGAGTTGCAAGATAGCGAGGGACGTATTCAGCTCTATTTTAACCGGGATGAGATGTGCCCTACGGAGGACAAAGATCTTTACAACGAGGTGTTTAAGAAGCTCATCGATTTAGGGGATATCGTAGGGGTGAAAGGCACGCTATTTACTACTCAGGTGGGTGAGAAAACTGTATGGGTACGCGAGTTTACTCTGTTGAGTAAAGCATTGCGTCCACTGCCCTTGCCTAAAGTAGATGCAGAGGGCAAAGTACACGATGAATTTAACGATGCGGAACTCAGATATCGTCAGCGCTATGTGGATTTGATTGTGAATCCTCAGGTTAAAGAGACTTTTGTCAAGCGCACAAAAATCACCAACAGCATTCGTCAGTTTTTTAATGACCGAGACTACTTGGAGGTGGAAACCCCTATTTTACAACCGATTCCTGGGGGCGCTTCTGCGCGTCCGTTTATGACACACCACAACGCGTTAAACATTCCTTTGTATTTGCGCATTGCCAACGAGTTATACCTAAAGCGACTGATCGTTGGTGGATTTGAGGGGGTATACGAATTTGCCAAGGACTTCAGAAACGAAGGGATGGACCGCACGCACAATCCAGAGTTTACGGTGATGGAACTCTATGTGGCCTACAAGGATTACCATTGGATGATGCAAACTACGGAACAGCTCTTGGAGAAAGTGTGTCTGGATACTCATGGAACTACCGAAATTACGGTAGGAAACCACCGCATAAACTTTAAAGCGCCTTACCCAAGAGTCCCCATTTTAGAGGCGATTAAAATTCATACCGGTTATGATGTGTCTCAGATGGATCGGGACGAGTTGGCCGCAACGGCTACAGCTTTGGGTATTGAGGTAGATCCAAGTATGGGTGTCGGTAAATTGATCGACGAACTATTCGGTGAAAAATGCGAGCACCACTACGTTCAGCCTACCTTTATTACAGATTATCCGAAAGAAATGAGTCCGTTAACCAAAGAGCATCGCGATAATCCTCGCTTGACTGAGCGTTTTGAATTGATGGTCAATGGTAAAGAACTAGCCAATGCTTACTCAGAGCTCAATGATCCTATTGATCAGCGAGAGCGTTTTGAGGAACAGCTTAAGTTGTCTGAAAAGGGAGATGATGAAGCGATGTTCATCGATCAAGATTTCTTGCGCGCATTGGAATACGGAATGCCTCC
>DFSJ01000122.1:0-212 GCA_002378585.1 Flavobacteriaceae bacterium UBA3440
CGTTGTACGGGCCTTTTTTTTTGTGCTCTGGTCAAGGGAATCTGACTAAAGCATGTCAGATCCAACCCAAGGACCACAAAAAAACCCGTCTGGTAGCTGCCAAACGGGTTTTTTTGTGTGTGTGTGCACGATTAATCGTTAAATATACCTCTGACTACAGTAAGGACTCCTCTGAATCCCAGATAAATCGCACCAAAAAACGCTGCGATTCC
>DFSJ01000122.1:528-24989 GCA_002378585.1 Flavobacteriaceae bacterium UBA3440
CTTGATTTTTCAACGCTTGATTAAGCAGTAAAGGTCCTAAAACCATCAGAAAAATAGTCTTTACTAGGGTTTTTACTCCACTGATGATTTTAGATTGATTTACCCCCATTAGACTAGATACTAGCTATGATTTCGTTCAATAGTTGACTAGGTCTTAGTGCGGCATCAAGCTTTTTAGCGTCTGGTTTGTAGTATCCTCCCAAATCCTGTTTATGATGTGCCGTAGCTGTTAATTCATTTAGAATTTTTTTCTCGGATTGAATTAATTGCTGTGCAATTGGTTTGAAGTGTGTGCTGAGTTCTTCATCCTTATCTTGAACCGATAAAGCTTCAGACCAGTATTGCGCGATATAGTAGTGACTTCCTCTATTATCTAGTTCTCCAGGTTCACGTCCTGGAGACTTATCTAGATCCAAGAATTTTTCGGTGGCTTTGTCCAGTGCTTCAGCCAGAATGGCTGCTTTTTTGTTGTTGTTTTTTTCAGCTTCATATTCTAGTGAAACCACTAACGCCATAAATTCACCGAGCGAATCCCACCTTAAATGTCCTTGTTCAACAAATTGTTCCACGTGTTTAGGTGCTGATCCACCTGCACCAGTCTCAAATAGACCTCCTCCTTGCATGAGCGGCACAATGGAAAGCATTTTAGCACTTGTTCCCACTTCAAGAATGGGGAACAGGTCGGTTAAGTAATCGCGTAATACATTGCCGCTGACAGATATGGTATCTTTTCCTTGTTTGAGACGCTCTAAGGTGTAAATCGTTGCGCTGTATGGATCCATGATCGGCAATTCAAGTCCTTTAATGTCCATGGTAGCTAGGTACTTTTCTACTTTTTTGATAACCTGTGCGTCGTGAGCTCGTGCTTTATCTAACCAAAACACAGCAGGAACCATAGTTGCTCTAGCTCTGGCTACAGCCAGCTGCACCCAGTCGAGAATTGGCGCCTCTTTTACTTGACACATACGCCAAATGTCCCCTTTTTCCACGCTATGAGACAGAAGGACTTCGGAAGTATTCTCGTCGATTACCTCCACCGTTCCTGCATGTTCTATTTGGAACGTTTTATCGTGTGAACCATATTCCTCAGCTTTTTGTGCCATCAATCCTACATTGGGTACAGTTCCCATGGTTGTGGGATCGAATGCGCCATGAGCTTTACAGAAATCTATGGTAGCTTGGTATATTGAAGCATAACTGCTGTCGGGAATTACGGCAATAGTGTCTCTTTCTCGATTGTTTTTATCCCACATTTTACCTCCATTTCTGATCATGGCAGGCATGGAGGCATCAATGATCACATCGCTTGGTACGTGAAGGTTAGTGATTCCCTGTGAAGAATTGACCATGGCGATGTCTGGTCCATTGGCTATTGTTTGATTGATAGCTTTTAAAAGCTCCTCTTTTTGTTGGTCTTCAAGTCCATCGATATACGATAAAATACTAGCCAGGCCATCATTGGGTTGTGCTCCTTTGAGTAGATCACCGTATTGGGCAAATACCTCTGAAAAATAGGTTTGTACCGCTACACCAAAAATAATCGGGTCTGAAACCTTCATCATCGTCGCCTTCATGTGCAAGGAGAACAGCACCCCTTCTTTTTTACATTGCGCAATAGATTCGGTTAAAAACTTACTCAATGCACTGATTTCCATGACAGAAGCGTCAATTATTTCACCTGCCAGCAAGGAAAAAGCTGGTTTTAGTGGGTGTTTTTGACCTTGCTTGTCTACTAGACGGATGCTGATTTGTGTTGGTTTTTCTATACTGATCGAACGCTCATTTGATTTAAAATCACCGATGCTCATCGTCAATACGCTGGTTTTGGAATCAGCAGACCATGCGCCCATCTTGTGAGGGTTCTTTTTTGCATAGTTCTTTACAGCCTTAGGTGCTCTTCTGTCTGAATTACCTTCTCTAAGTACTGGATTCACCGCAGATCCTTTCACTTTATCATAGTGGGCTTTGATTTCTTTCTCGAGGTCATTGGCCGGTTGATCAGGGTAATTGGGCAGGGCATAACCCATACTTTGTAATTCAGCTATGGCTTCTTTAAGTTGAGGCACAGAAGCACTGATATTAGGCAATTTAATGATGTTGGTATCTGGTTTTGTGGCCAATGTTCCTAACACAGCCAAATCATCTGATATTCGTTGATTTTCCTTGAGACGTTCAGGAAATTGGGCAATAATACGTCCAGCAAGAGAAATGTCCTTAGTCACCACTTCAATTCCGGCATTTTTGACAAATGCTTGAACAATAGGTAAAAATGATTGTGTGGCTAGTGCAGGAGCCTCGTCTGTTTTGGTATAATAAATCGTCGACATAGTTAAATCAATGAATTTCAGGTATGTGTTGTGAAGGGATATTTCGTGAAAACACCCATAACCTACAAGAAGTTATGGGTGCCTCAATTCGATTAAAGAAAGGGAATTTAAGAGCGAACTTCTTTAATTCTGGCTTTTTTACCAGTAAGACCTCTAAAGTAGTAGATTCTTGATCTACGAACTTTACCTTTCTTGTTGACTTCAATTTTCTGCAATGCAGGAAGGTTAATCGGGAAGATACGCTCCACACCTACATCACCAGACATTTTTCTGATGGTAAATGTTTCTGAGGCGCCTTCGCCACGGCGTTGAATAACTACGCCCTTGAAAAACTGAGTTCTTGTTTTCTCACCTTCTTTAATTTCGTAATAAACGGTGATGGTATCTCCTGATGAGAATACAGGAAAATCCTTTTTTTGAATGAATTCGTCCTGAACAAATTTAATTAATGATTCCATGTGTTAAAAAAAATCAAGTTTTGCTAAAAACAACATTCACGGATTTCGTCAGAGGTTGGATTTAATCGTGTGCAAAAATAAACCATTGAATTGGATTCTGCAATATAGTTTGCCGTTTTATTAAGCCAACAGGTCGGGCCGTCTTTCTTGAGTACGTGCCAATGCCTGTTCCTCTCTCCAGGCCTCGATTTTGCCTGCATGGCCGCTGAGTAATACCCCGGGAACAGACAACCCTTTGTATTCGGCAGGCCTAGTATATACTGGGGGAGCCAATAGATTATCTTGAAAACTATCCGTTAAAGCCGAAGTTTCATCATTGAGTACACCTGGAAGTAATCTAATTACTGCATCACAAAGAATCGCAGCACCTAGTTCTCCACCGGAGAGGACGTAGTCGCCCACGGAAATCTCTTGAGTGATGAATAAATCCCGTACTCGTTGGTCGACACCCTTGTAGTGGCCGCACAACATAATGACATTTCCTTTAAGGGATAGCTGGTTGGCGATTCGTTGATTAAGGGTTTCTCCGTCAGGAGTGAGGTAGATCACTTCATCATAAGATCGTTCCGCTTTTAACGCGGTGATACAAGCATCAATAGGTTCGATCATCAGGACCATTCCGGCACCTCCTCCGTATTGGTAGTCGTCCACCTGATTATAACTCAAGGTGGTATAGTCCCTTAAGTTATGAAAATGAACACTGACTAATCCCTTTTCGATAGCCCTTTTCATGATGGAAGCCTCAAACGGACTTTTCAGTAATTCTGGAAGTACGGTAATTATATCAATCCTCATGAGGCAAATCTAGGGAATAACCAGAACTTACCAACCACTATTGCAGTATCAAGCGCTCTTTCTCACCATCTTGGTCAATCATACTGATCACCGTTCTTCGGTATCTAGAAAGTTGACCAAACAATTCCTGTGCTTGGGAGATGTTTTCAACAGCTATTTCATCCACGGCAATAATGACTTTCCCTGCCAACCCATAACCTTTATAACCGTCAGGAACACCAATGATTTTCACCCCTTTCTTGGTTTTGTATTTTTTTTGATCTTCCTCTGTCAAGTTTTTCACCGTCAAACCGATCAAGGGTAGACTCAGCGTGTTTCTTTTTTTGAGGACAACGGGGAGCTCTACGGTTTTTCCATCGCGCAATACCATCAGGGAAACTTGATCCTCAGGTCTTTTTGAAGATAAATACCCGGTTAGATCCGCGTATTTTTTAATCTGTACACGGTCAATTTGAACAATGATGTCTCCGTGTTTAACCCCTGCTAGATCAGCCCCTGAATCAGCTTCTACCTCTTCTACATAGACGCCTTCGAGTTGTTTGATGCCTCGTTCCTTGGCCAGGTATTCAGGAGAAGTGATGGTTTGAATTCCCAAAATACCTGTTTGAACCGCACCAAATTCCATGATATCCTCGACTACTTTTTTGGCGATATTGGCCGGAACGGCAAATGAGTACCCTACATAAGCACCCGTAACCGAAGAAATAGCTGTATTGATTCCAATCAAGTGACCTTGGGTGTCTACCAGTGCTCCACCACTATTTCCTGGGTTTACTGCCGCATCAGTTTGAATAAAGGACTGGTTTTTTCCTAAGTCTCTTGCTTTGGCACTGATGATGCCCGCAGTCACTGTTGACGTTAAATTGAATGGATTGCCCACTGCCAGTACCCATTCACCGATTTGTGTTTGGTCAGAGTCTCCAAAAGTCAAATAGGTTAGTGGCTCTCCAGGTTCAATTTTCAGCAGTGCAATATCCGAGTTTTGATCGGACCCCACCAATTGTGCCGTATAGGTTTGGTTGTTGTTAAGGGTCACTTCTAAATTTTGAGCGGAGGCAACCACGTGGTGGTTGGTGACAATAAATCCATCTGGTGATATGATCACCCCGGAGCCCGTACCTACTTGAGGGGCTTCTTGGAACTTAAATCCATAGAAAAACTCCATCAGTGAGGGTGAATTTTTACTCTGCGCAACGTTTTTAACGTGTACCACAGCATGGATGGTTTTTTCTGCAGCAGTGGTAAATTCAGTAGGTGCGATCGGTTGGTTGTAGGCTACCTGAGTCACTAAGTTGTGATCGGGAGCGCTCCATGGATTTTGTTGTTTTGGGAGCGTCCAAAATAAAATTCCATAAGTAGCCGCGCTACTGGCAACGGCAATCAAAACAGTTTTCAAGTTTGTTTTCATAGCGTATAGAATTAGTCCCCCAAAAATAACAGGAAATTTCAGGTCAAATCGGAGCTTAACTAGACTTTAACGCGCAGGCTTAGATGGATATATGTATATATTTGCCCTATGAAAAGACTGATTCAATTTTCTAAATATCAGGGAACGGGCAATGATTTTGTGCTGATAGATAACCGATTAAATCATTTCCCAAAAGATGATCAACCCCTCGTAGCGCGATTGTGTGACCGTAAATATGGCGTTGGTGCTGATGGGCTGATATTGATTGAACATCACGATACAGAGGATTTTTCCATGGTGTACTACAATGCCGATGGTGCTGAATCAACCATGTGTGGTAATGGGGGACGTTGTTTGGTAGCGTTTGCCAGAAAATTGAATATCATCAATCATTCTGGATCATTTATGGCTGTTGATGGGGTGCATCACGCGGTTATAGCAGATGACCAGGTTAAGCTTCAGATGAAAGATGTGTCCGATGTCCAGATGGTTGATGGCGCCTATTTTTTAGATACAGGTTCTCCCCATCATGTGGCTTTAGTCAATTCAGTACAAGACTTGAATGTCCCTGAGGTAGGCTCATCTATTCGCTATGGTCGGTACGGTACCCAAGGGGCCAATGTAAATTTTGTGACACCCAACGAGGATGGGTCATTTTTTGTTCGCACTTATGAAAGGGGTGTTGAGGATGAAACTTTGTCCTGCGGAACAGGGGTGACCGCGGTGGCCATTGCCATGCATTATGCCCAAAAAACCGAGCATACTGCCATAAAAGTTCAAACACCTGGAGGAAATTTGCAAGTTAGTTTTGAGCATTCAGCTCAAGGATACAAAAAGATTTTTCTGACCGGTGGGGCGGTTCATGTGTTTGATGGATCAATAGTCATCAATGATTAAAGGAGAGACCATTTTACTGCGCGCTTTAGAGCCCCAGGACCTTGATTGGTTGTATGGTGTGGAGAATGATCCGGCCATTTGGTCTTGGTCTGACGTGGTTCAACCGTATTCCGCCTACCAATTATCCGAATACATACAAAAGTCTCAGTCTGATTTACTACAAACAGGACAATATCGTTGGGTCATAGCAGATCTTGATAAAAATCCTTGTGGTTTAGTGGACCTGTACAATTATCACCACAAACATCTACGAGCTGCAGTAGGGATTGTTGTTTCACCAGAACACCGTCAAAAGGGAGTCGCTGTACAAGCTTTATCGCTTTTGTCGCTTTGGGCCAAAAACCAATTAGGGCTCAGGCAGTTATATGCTGAAGTACCCCATTTAAATTCGGCAAGTAAGTCTTTATTTTTGCGTTCTGGTTATCTCCAAGCGGCTGAAATTAGAGACTGGTATCGATTTGGAGAAACGACTCAACATCAAATTATTTTTCAAAAATGGCTCTAGCACAAAAAAAACATAAAGTTCTGTTATGGGGATTTTTATCCTTGTTGGCCCTAGGTGTCACTATCCGATTTCTGTTTGTATTAGTTTGGTCTCCAAACACTCAGTTCGAAGACCAACAGGTAATCTATATTCCCACAGGAGCAGATCAGTCAATCTTTATGGACCGGGTGGCTCCGTATTTGAAAAATCCGAGTTCGTTTGAACGTTTTATCAGTGTTCGCCAGGGCTGGGAGGTGATTAAGCCCGGAAAGTACACCTTGAAATCTTCTATGAATAACTTGGACATGTACCGTAAGTTCAGGCAAGGATCAGAGACGGTTAAAGTGGTATTTAATAATCAAGATCGATTGGAATTATTAGCTGGGCGTGTGGGTAGTCAAATCGAAGCGGATAGTGTGTCACTGATGAATGCATGGACAGATCCCCAGTTTTTGGCTGATAAAAAATTGACCAAAGATCAAGTATTGGCTATATTTCTACCTAATTCTTATGAGTTTTTTTGGAACACTGATGCTACCTCCTTTAGGGACCGTATGTGGGCTTATTACGAAAAGTATTGGACATCAGAACGCAGAGAGTTGGCACAACAACAAGGGCTTACGCCTATAGAGGTCTCTTGCTTGGCCGCGGTAGTACACAAAGAGACTGTTCAATCAGAGGAGCGTGCCAGAGTAGCAGGTGTTTATTTGAATAGACTGCGCATTGGTATGAAACTACAGGCTGATCCTACGGTGATTTTTGCGATAAAATACCAGAGCAACAACTTTGATCAAGTCATTAAACGCGTATTTCATAAGGATTTACTCGTGGACTCTCCATTCAACACCTATCGCTATAAGGGAGTTCCCCCTGGATTAATCGCGATGCCTGATTTATCTGCTATAGAGGCAGTACTTCAACCAGAATCACACAATTATCTGTTTTTTGTAGCCGACCCCTCAAAACCCGGTTACCACCGTTTTTCCACCCACTACGGTCAACACATCAATCAGAGTAAAAGTTATGTGCGTTGGGTTGATCGCCTAGGTATTGATCGTTAAAATATGTTAATTTGTTCATTATCAGATAGTTGTTCAGAACATTGATTCACTATTTGATAAATAGTTGTATATTTGCCACGTTTTGGCCCTAATGCCTGATCGATGAGCACCATAACGCGCTATACTTTAACAGGACTTTTTTTGGCTTCAAGCTTTTTGGGGACACTCTCTTCTTTGTGGAGATTTTCTTTGCCAGAATCTGCTCAGATTAGTGATTATTCCATAAAATTTGGTATGGATGAATCATCGGCAACAATTTTTGATTTCCCCTATTTGTCAAAGGACTACAATGGATTTAAAGAGGCATTGGCTTTTTTGGAGTCTCGGGGAATGTACCATAAGGTTAATCCATACGGTTATGTAGGAAAATATCAGTTTGGCTCCGAGACCTTGTCGCTTATGGGTGTGGATCGTGTATCGTGTTTTGTGCTCGACCCATCTTTACAAGAAAAAGTGTTTTATCACCACACAGCGCGCAATAAGTGGATATTACGCAAAGATATTCCTCGATCTGTAGGTCAAGTAATCGACGGTCATATAATCGATGAATCCGGAATATTGGCCGCTGCTCACTTGGCAGGAGCTGGTAATGTAAAAAAGTACCTAAGGTCTCAAGGACAGGAGGAATTTAAAGATGCCAACGGCACGCAAATAAAGGATTACTTGGTGCGTTTCTCAGGATACAACATGGACTATGTGTCTAAAACGAAAAATCCTTCCTTTTTGGCTGCCCGCCGCTCACTAAAAAAATAGCCGGTCTTTTTTGGATAAAGGACACCTCCGCTTTTTTCCATAAACCAATTGATTTAGTTTCAATCCATTGGGTAGGAAGGGACAGATCACAGGCGATGCAGAGCAAGGTGTTTTCGTGTAGGTGTTGACATAGGTCCTGAAATAAAGACAAGTTGCGGTAGGGAGTTTCGATCCAAACTTGTGTTTGCCCCTCAGTTTGCGCTGTTTTTTCCGCTAGCTTTAACGCGGACTTACGCTCTAGCTTATCTATGGGTAAATATCCGTGAAAAGCAAAACTCTGGCCGTTAAATCCACTACCCATTAGAGCAAGCAATATGGAAGAAGGCCCGATTAATGGGTGAACAGAAATTTGTTTTTGGTGGGCATATCCCACCAAGTCGGCACCTGGATCAGCTATTCCAGGACAACCCGCTTCGGACAATACACCTAAATCCTCACCATCAGTACATACGTCTAAGTAGCCTTTAAGCGCTTCAGGATCTGTGTATTTGTTCATGGGATAAAGCACCCACTCTGATTGGGGCACCTCTGGCGCAGCGGCTTTGAGGAATTTTCTGGCTGATTTTTCGTTCTCCACCACTAGATGCCGCAAACGCTGCACCAAAACTAAAACTTGGGGAGTAAGTACCTCAGAAGGGTCTTGATCTCCTAATGGTGTAGGGATTAAATAGAGTCCACCCATAGAGGAGTAGCTTTGAATTGGTTAGGAGAGCTTTTTGGACAGGTCCTCGATGTATTTTTTAAACTGTTTATCAGTTTCTGCTAGGTTGTCCACTGTTTTACAGGCGTGTAATACGGTAGCGTGATCTCTTTTTCCAATTTGTGATCCAATACTTGCCAGTGATGCTTTGGTGTATTTTTTAGCAAAAAACATAGCCAATTGTCTCGCTTGCACAATGTGTCTTTTTCTAGTTTTTGATTGCAGGGTATGTACATCCATTTCAAAATAGTCAGAGACCACTTTTTGGATGTAGTCAATAGACACCTCTCTTTTGGTGTTTTTGACAAACTTCTCTACGACTTGTTGTGCTAAATCTAGGGTGATCTCTCGCTTATTAAACGAGGATTGTGCAATCAAGGAAATAATGGCGCCTTCGAGTTCTCGGATGTTTGACTTGATGTGTTTCGCTACATACTCGATGATTTCTTCCTCCATTTCAACTCCATCTTTGTAGAGTTTGTTTTTCAGTATAGAAACCCTGGTTTCGTAATCAGGACTTTGCAATTCAGCGGAAAGACCCCATTTAAAACGAGATAAAAGTCTTTGCTCAATGTCTTGCATGTCCACAGGAGCTTTGTCAGAGGTCAATATTACCTGTTTACCATTTTGGTGTAAATGGTTGAAAATGTGGAAAAACACATCTTGAGTACCTGATTTTCCAGATAAGAACTGGACATCGTCGATAATCAGTACATCTATCTGTTGGTAGAAATGAATAAAATCAGTTCGGGTATTTTTCTTTACGGAATCGATGTATTGTTGTGTAAACTTCTCAGCCGAGATATACAAAACAATCTTATCCGGGTACTTGTCTTTAATTTCTATGCCGATAGCATGTGCCAAGTGGGTTTTTCCTAATCCGACACCACCAAACACCAACAGCGGGTTAAAAGAGGTTCCGCCTGGTTTGTTGGATACAGCCAAGCCAGCAGATCTAGCTAGTCTATTGGCATCTCCTTCAAGAAAATTTTCAAAGCTGTAGTTTGGGTTAAGCTGTGATTCAATTTTCACATTCCTAATTCCAGGAATGATAAAAGGATTTTTAAGCTCTGGATTTTTTGACTTAATCGGGGCATCAACCTCTTGAGGCATCATGGCTGATGATCTATTGGCTGATGGTATTTTTTCAGTGAAAGGTTCTTTGTTTCCATAAGTGTTCTCCATCTTAATGATGTAGATCAATTTGGCTTGTTCACCGAGCTGCTTAGTCAAAGCAGCTTTGAGCAACTTGACGTAGTGTTCTTCGAGCCACTCGTAAAAAAACTTACTGGGAACTTGAATGCTTAGCGCATTTTCTGTGAGTTTGACAGGCTTAATCGGTTCAAACCATGTTTTGAAGGCTTGTGGTTGAATGTTGTCTTTGATGAATATCAAACATTCATTCCATACAGCGATCGCGTCATTACTCATCTTTGAATCGTAGGTATTATTTGGTTGGTTTAATTTGGGGCAATCCGCAAATTTGCTGGGCAAATGTCGCTAGTAGATCGGTTGACAAATATGTGAACAATTATTTTAAAAAAAAAATAGATCAGTGCTAGATTTTGTTCTTTTTTTGTTTTCCTACACTTATTTATCTGTCTTTCACTAAAATATAAAATTTTCCCAATTTATGATTGAAAATAACACCCAAATAAAGGTGAGATATGCGGAAACCGATCAAATGGGTGTGGTGCACCATGCTAACTATGCTTTGTATCTTGAGCTAGCACGTATTGAATGGTTATCCATGTTGGGCTTTTCCTATGCTGAGATGGAAAAACAGGGTGTTATATTACCTGTGGTCTCTCTATTGGTTAACTACAAACGACCGCTGTATTTTGACCAGAATGTTCAAGTGGTTTGTCGGTTGAGAGAGATACCCACATCAAAGATCACTTTTGACTATGAACTGCTCGATGATAAGGGAAATGTTACAGCCACGGCGACCACTGTTTTGGCTTTTGTCAGTCAGGACACAAAAAGGCCCATTCCATGCCCTAGTCATTTGATGCAAGTGCTAAGGGATTCTATAGGATAGGCTCCCAAAAACAATCTTTTTTATCCCCCCACATTTTAGTGAATTCCTCCACTAAAGTAAGGGGGACGTGAATTATGAGTTCATAACCTAAGGATAGGTGTACTAGCTGTTCTGTATTGATTTGATTTTTTTGGGTCCAAGACATAAATGACTGAAACTGTCCATGAGAGATCCGCGCTTTGAATGTTTGTGTGAGCCGTATTTCTTGTATCTCGGCCATGGTTAATACACCATGTGCTGTTTCTTTGTAGGCTTGTATCAATCCGCCGACACCCAACTTAACACCGCCAAATTCACGAACAACAATGACGCCGGTTTGGGTTAAGTCAAAGGCGTTGATTTGGCCGAGAATAGGTGTGCCTGCACTAAAGTTCGGTTCACCGTCATCAAAAGATTTAGTCTGGTATTGGTCGGGTAGGGTGCCCATCCGCCAGGCATAGCAGAAGTGCCTGGCTTTAGGGTGTTTCTTCCGCAACTCAGTCAGTAGATCTTTGAGATCACTCGCCGAATTAATTGTAAAGGCGTAGCCCCAAAATTTACTTTTTTGCGCTTTAAACAAATAGGGGCCTGAGGGTGCGGATAGTGTTTTATAGAAAAACGGTTTATTCATGACCCGCCAGATAATAATCAATGCGATCTGGTCCCAAAATTTCGCTGTAGTCAGGGTTTGACCTTAGTTTTGGGGCCAATACTCCTTGATTCAAAGTTTTATCCACTTGAATCACCCTGATTTCATCCCACAGGCCACTTTCAAGCCATTTAGTCAGCGTGTAGGCGCCTCCCTCAACCAAAATGCTCAAGATTCCCTGTTTGTATGCTTTTTTCAGTACTTCGTCTACCGTATATTGAGCAAGAGTCCAATGGCTGACCTGTTTACCTAATTCGATCGGTGGTCCAATGTGAATAGCCTTAGGATGCTTCCAAAGCGGCGCTGAGTCTAGGGCTCTTCCATGGGGATCGTACACCAGGGGAATGGGGTCTGGTCCGCTCCAATGACGTGTATTGAGCTGTGGCCTGTCATCTAGGACTGTTTGAACACCGATTAATATCGCTGCCTCCTGGCTTCTCCACTGGTGAACTCGTTGATTCACAGGGTGAGACGACAGTCTAAACGGTTCTTTTTTTGATCTAAGAGCAGTGGTTGGGGCCATGAATCCATCTAATGTCTGGGCCCATTTCAAGGTGATGTAGGGGCGTTTTTTTGTCTGAAATGTAAGAAATCGCTTGTGGTGTTCTAAACAGGCAGACTCTAGAATACCCACAGAAACCTCCAGACCATGCTCGGTTAATTGATGAATCCCTTGTGAGCAAACCAAAGGATTAGGATCTGTGCAACCGATGTATACCTTCTTTACACCTGATTGGATAATAGCTAGTGAGCACGGAGGTGTTTTTCCGTAATGGGCACATGGTTCTAAGGTAACGTAGAGAGAGGCGCCAGCCAGTTTTTCTCTATTTCTCACACTGTTTAAAGCAACTACCTCGGCATGAGGCCCTCCATAGGGAGCTGTAGTTCCCTGGCCGATAATCTCTCCGCCTTGATCGATGATTACACAGCCAACCCTGGGATTTGGGTAGCAATCAATCGGTGCATTTTTGGCGCACTCAATGGCGCGAAACATATAAATTTCGTGTATATTCACGATGCAAAAATAGGGTTTTTTACCCAGCTCTGATCCCTTGATTCCATGAAGATTAGCCCATTAACTCCGTCCGAAAACCAAGCTGTAGCAGACCTTGTGCGCTCTGTGATCCTGGAGCATGGCGTGCCTAAGGTAGGTACGGCCTATGCGGATAAGTCCCTGGATGACTTATACGCCTATTATCAGCAAAACTCCGGAATTTACTACGTGCTTAAAGACGAAAATGGACAAGTAGTTGGAGGGGCCGGCATTGCTCCATTGGAAAACTATGAGGGTCCTGTGTGTGAGCTTCAGAAAATGTATTTTTACCCCAACGCCCGTGGATTAGGCTGGGGTAGTGCCATGATTGATCAGTGCTTGTCTAAGGCTAGAGAAATGGGGTATGAGCAATGTTACTTGGAGACGATGCCTCAAATGCTTGATGCCCAAAAATTATACCTCAAGAAAGGGTTTAAATACATCGACGGTCCCATGGGTGATACAGGGCATTGTTCCTGTCCGATTCACATGTTGTTGGCGCTATAAAATGGATTGGAAAACGATTAAATCTTCTTGGTATTCCGAGCTGTCTGGTCTTTATGCTAGAGAGGAGTTAACCGCGATGTGGGGTTTGGCCCTGAATCATTTTCACGGGTTTAATTCTTTTTATGAACACACCCATCCAGCCTGGGAACCTGACCGAAAAGAGTTGGATCGGTGGATCGATTTGCTTGATCAACTTCAATCAAACATTCCCATTCAGTATGCGCTGGGTGTTGCCGATTTTATGGGTATGTCCCTCCAGGTAGGTCCAGGAGTATTAATTCCTCGACCTGAAACAGAAGATTTAGTCATGACGATCACCCAAGAAACCACTCACTCCCCAAGGCGTATGATCGATTTGTGCACGGGTAGTGGGTGTATCGCTATTTCCCTTGCTCAGCACTGGCAGCAAAGTGAGGTTGTTGGTGGTGATCTGAGTGAACAGGCATTGTATTGGGCTAGAAAAAATGGACAGAAATACGCACCCCAAGTCCAGTGGAAGAGTTTGGATGTACTCAAAGGCACTTCCATGCCCGAGGAGTGTTTTGATTTAATCGTGGCCAATCCACCGTATGTACCCATCAGCGACCAATGGGAGATGTCTGCGCATGTCTTAGGTAAGGAGCCAGACATGGCACTATTTGTGCCCGATGATGATGCGTTGCGCTATTATGAAGCGATAGCGGTTTGGTCCACCCACCACTTAACGGATGGCGGATGGCTCTATTTTGAAATACATCACCAAAAGGGCCCCGCATTGGTTGATTGGTTAATCGATCAAGGATTTACCTCGGTCGAGTGTATGCAAGATCGATTTCGAAAAGACAGAATTATTCGTGCAAAATGGATGAATTGACAGAAAAAAAAAGGTTAGAAGCGCTCAGGGAAGAACTTCATCATCATAATCACCAGTATTATGTAGTGGATACACCTGAGATTAGTGATTTCGAGTTTGATCAAAAAATGCGTGAGTTGATCTCCTTGGAAGCCAAATACCCTGAGTGGTTTGACCCTAATTCTCCCAGTGTCCGAGTGGGGGGTGGCTTGTCTCAAGGCTTTGTTTCTATGGCTCATAGGTATAGAATGTATTCCTTGGATAATTCGTATGAGTTAGCAGATCTGACAGACTGGGAGGAGCGCAATTTAAAACTAGCTGGTCAAGATTCCTTTAGCTATGTATGTGAGTTGAAATACGATGGAGCATCCATCAATTTGATATATGAGGATGGCAAATTGATTCATGCGATAACCCGTGGGGATGGTGCGGAAGGGGATGAGGTAACAGCCAATATCCGCACGATTAAATCAATTCCACTAAAGCTTAAAGGTAATCACCCTAAGTATATGGAAATCAGAGGTGAAATAATTATACCTCACCATGAATTTGACAGGATGAACCAAGAGCGAATAGCTCGGGGTGAAGAGATGTATATGAACCCGAGAAACACCGCATCAGGAAGTTTAAAGTTGCTCGACACCAAGCAAGTTGCCGAACGTCCATTAGAATGTCTTGTCTACGGAATGGCTGCTGCGGAATCAGATCTGCTTGATCAAGAATCCTTTCTGATTGCAGCGCAAACCTGGGGCTTTAAGGTTCCGGATACATTTGCGTTTTGCAACAACTTATCCCAGGTGATGGATTACGTAGCTCATTGGGGGGAGAAAAGACAAGAACTACCCTACGAAACAGATGGCGTAGTCATTAAAGTGAGTAGGAAGTCGCAACAGGAGATGTTGGGATATACCGCCAAATCGCCTAGATGGGCGATTGCCTACAAGTTTCCTTCGCAACAAGTGTCTACAGTCCTTGAGGGAGTGGTATATCAGGTAGGTAGGACTGGGGCGATTACCCCAGTCGGCCAGTTAACTCCGGTGTTGTTGGCGGGAACAATGGTTAAAAGAGCTTCATTGCATAACGCTGATCAAATAGAGCTTTTGGATTTGAGGATTGGGGATCGGGTATTTGTGGAAAAAGGAGGGGAAATTATCCCTAAGGTGATAGGTGTGGATCTTGCTTCTAGAATGCCTGAAGCTCAGCCTATCTCGTTTGCCCATAATTGTCCAGATTGCGGTACCGCATTAGTACGGGTAGCTGGAGACGCCAAGCATTATTGTCCCAATACTTGGGCTTGTGGCGTTCAAATTATGGGGCGAATAGAACATTTTATTTCTAGAAAAGCGATGGATGTTCAGGGCCTGGGCGCAGAAACAGTGGCCTTGTTATATCATGCGGGCTTGGTACGTACCCCCGCAGATTTATATCAGTTAAGACCTGAGCAGGTATTGCCGCTTGAGCGTATGGCGGATAAGTCAGTTGCTCAATTGATGCTTGGTCTAGAAGAATCAAAAAAACAACCTTTTCACAAGGTTTTGTTTGCCTTGGGGATCCGTTATGTAGGGGAGACAGTAGCTAGGAAACTAGCTTCAGCTTTTGGGTCGATAAGCGCATTGTCCTCAGCTACTCATGAAGCCTTAGTGTCTGTGGATGAAATAGGCGACCGTATAGCGGAATCTGTGATCAGTTTTTTTCAAGATCCCCGGCAAATGGAGTGGGTGCAACGTCTTTCAGATTATGGATTATGCATGGAAGAACTTCAACTTGAACAAGCTGAGTTAACTGAATTACTGTCAGGTAAAACAATCGTTATTTCAGGGGTGTTTACCCAATTTAGCCGGGATGAAGCTAAAGAGTTAATCCGTATAAATGGCGGAAAGGCGGGGAGTTCAATTTCTAAGAAAACATCCTTTGTATTGGCGGGAACTGACATGGGGCCGAGCAAAAAAACGTTGGCCGATTCCCTAGGCGTCCCCTTGATCGATGAACATGAGTTTTTACGGATGATTCAAAAAGTTTAATTTATAACAAAATGTTTGTTTTGTAAATTAATGTACTTAATTATCTTTGTTCCACAATAAGAGTTATGCGCGATTGGGTTTATGGTATTTATTGTCGCTGGTGGTTTCGCAGAAGGGTGCTAAGATACGCTTCACGAGACTTTCAGCGTTTGCATGAAACGTCTCCAGAGGGTCTACGGATTGGAATTCTTGCTCTGGGGTCTCGGCTGACTTCTGACATGGACGCTGCTTGGTTTGCACGACAGCTCCACGTTTCAGAGCAGGACGTTAGTTTATTGATAGTTGACCCAGGATCAAAATATGTAAATTCACTGAGTGAAAGGAGCCTCGAATTATGGTTAAAAAATAAAATTCAAGCACTTGAATTAGAGAATTTTATAGATAACAAATTCAAGTATTTATTTCATATATATCCGCCTGATTTTTGGTCTTTATTGTACCTGGGATTGAATACTAAAGCCTGTGAGCACATCGCCTTTTGGTCTCCAGATCAGGGTCCGGGCACACTTTTTTTACCCATGCAAGATTTGGTGCTTACTGAGTCTTTGCTGAAAACATGGCACCAATTAGAACCCCATATTAAATGGAAGTAAAACAGTTATTGGCAGGAACAGGGGTGGCCTTAGTCACTCCAATGGATGCGCGTGGTGTGGTTGATTACGAGGCGTTGGGACGTTTAATCGATCACAACATCACTAACGGAGTCAACTATTTGGTCGTTTTGGGAACAACAGCTGAGTCGGTTGTTTTAAGTCATGTGGAAAAGAACTCGATCATCCATTTTGTTCGGGAGCATGTAGCCGGTCGAGTCCCTTTGGTGTTAGGCTACGGAGGGAACAACACCGCTGCACTTGTGGAGGGGTTTGCTCAAATTGATGTCACGGGTTATACCGCTATACTTTCAGTAACTCCCTACTACAACAGGCCGAGCCAAAAGGGGCTGGAGGCGCATTATTTGGCATTGGCCAGCGCTTCTCCTTTGCCTATATTGCTGTACAACGTGCCTTCAAGAACAGGTTGTAATTTGGAAAACGAGACCGTATGGTCACTTCTCAGTCAGAGCTCGAAATTTATCGGCATTAAAGAGGCCTCTGCTGATTTTGATAAAACTTTGGACCTGCTCGCTCATAGACCGTCTGACTTTTTGGTGATTTCTGGGGATGATGCTACAGCTGCTGAGGCTGTATTGGCTGGCGCTGAAGGGGTGATCTCGGTAATTGGACAAGCGACTACAGATTTATTCACACAAATGATTCAACAGGCCCAACAAGGAGATCGTCCAGGTGTACAAGTGCTGATGAATGATTTAGAAAAACTTATTGAGTTGATTTTTGTTGAAGGAAATCCAACCGGCATCAAATCATTGCTCTCAATCCTAGGGATTTGTGGTCCACAGGTAAGGCTGCCATTAGTTGCTGCCTCTCCAGGGCTGGAGGACCAGCTCAGGCAAGCTTTTTCCAAGGGGTAAACAACCCAAGTTTTAACTTTTTTATGGCTACCTAGTAGTTGATTAAGCCTTACTATTGTGGACTTAAATAGTTTTTTCATTATCCACTTAGTTTGCTTATTTTTGCCCCATGATTTATTTGAATCGATTTTATGTAGGATTGCTTGTCTTTGGCCTGCTGCTTGTCACTTCGTGTGGTGAAGCTACCAAGATGTTGAAGTCTAAAGACATCAAAGAGCAATACGATTTTGCAGAGCGCATGTATGAAAGCGGTCAATTTCGCAAGGCCAACCTTATTCTCACGCAAATCACGCCTAAGTACATCGGAAAACCTCAGGGGGAGCGTGTCATGTTCTTTTTGGCCGATTCCTACTACCAATTGAAGGATTATCAGCTAGCTAGCTATCAATTTGAACGTTTTTTAAAGTCCTATCCCCAAAGCGAAAAAGCGGAACAAGCTGCATTTTTTGGAGCTAAGAGCTATTATCATTTATCGCCCAAATACTCGCTAGATCAGACAGATACAGACAATGCCTTGGATAAACTACAGGTATTTATCAATATGTATCCTGAATCTTCCTATTTGTCTGAGGCCAATACATTGGCCAAGGAATTAACCACCAAGAAAGAACAAAAAGCTTTTGAAATTGCCAAGCAATACAATCGACTGGGTTCGTATAACCTAACCGTTTTGGTCTCTGCGGTTAAAGCATTGGACAATTTCTTAATGGAATACCCGGGATCTGTGTTCAGAGAGGATGCTTGGTTTTACAAGTTAGAATCACAGTACACCATGGCTATTAACAGCACGCCCGATAAAATCCAGGAGCGCCTCCAAGAAGCTATGTCTTCATACCAAAGCTTGATTAAGTATTTTCCGAATACAAAACACCAAGAAAAGGCAGAGCAGATAGTCAAACAAATCGAAAAACAACAAACAAAACCATAACACCGAAACGATGAGTGATTTAAAGAATTCTAAAGCCCCAGTAACCTCCTCTACCATCGACAAGAACAAGTTTGATGCCGCTACAGGTAATATTTACGAAGCGATTTCAATCACAGCCAAAAGAGCAGTACAAATCAATGCCGACATCAAGAAGGAATTGGTGGAGAAGCTTGAAGAGTTTGCAACCTATAGCGACAGCCTTGAGGAAGTCTTTGAAAACAAAGAACAAATCGAAGTGTCCAAATATTATGAAAAACTACCAAAACCCCATTCTATGGCGGCAACAGAGTGGTTAGATGGTAAAATCTACTACAGATCTACGGATAAACAATCATAAATGCTACGCGGTCGCCATATTTTATTAGGCGTAAGCGGTGGGATTGCCGCGTATAAAACCGCTTTTTTAATCCGTTTATTCAAACAGGCTGGCGCAGAAGTTAAGGTGATCTTAACAGAAGCGGCCAGTCATTTTGTTTCCCCACTTACCCTTTCCGTATTAAGCGAATATCCTGTTCAGCAAAACTTTACAGTTGAATGTGCTGAGGGAACCGTTTCTTGGAATAACCACGTTGAGTTGGCCCAATGGGCTGATATGATGGTAATTGCACCTTGTACCGCCAACACATTGTCTAAAATGGTATCGGGTACCGCAGATAATTTTCTGTTGGTAGCCTATATGTCGGCAAATTGTCCTGTGTTCGTCGCTCCTGCTATGGACTTAGATATGTATGCCCATCCGTCTACCCAGGCACATTTAAAAAAACTGACTGATTTTGGTCACTCAGTGATTCCTGCAGAAACGGGCTTTCTAGCTTCAGGTCTACACGGTACAGGTAGGATGGCAGAACCAGAAAATATTTTATGGCACATCAATCAATGGTGGTTGGATCGAATGCCGCTTCGAGGAAAGAAAATTTTGATCACCGCCGGTCCAACTCATGAACCCCTAGATCCAGTTAGGTTTATAGGTAATCAATCCAGTGGCAGAATGGGGATTGCTCTAGCTGACCAAGCGGCGCGACTAGGCGCAGAAGTAGTATTAGTTCTGGGACCTAGTGCTTTGGCACCCCAACAAAGTCAAGTGGTTTTACATCGAGTTGAAACAGCTGTAGAAATGCTTGAGGTATGTAAAAATAATTGGGACGGAGTGGATGTGGCTATTTTTGCCGCTGCGGTAGCAGATTACCGTCCTGAAAAAGTGGGTACTCAGAAAATTAAAAGGTCATCAGAACCATGGTCGATTTCTATGGTGCCCAATCCAGATATTGCCGCTCACTTTGGTGCTATTAAGGGGAGTACCTTTTTAGTGGGTTTTGCTTTAGAGACCCAACACGGTTTGTCCTACGCCCAGCAAAAAAGAATAGCTAAAAACTTGGATGCTATAGTACTCAACAGTTTGGAGGAACCTGGGGCAGGATTTGGCATGACCAATGTGGTTCACTGGATTGACCAACAACAAACAAAGTCCTTTGAGTTAATGGATAAAACCAGGGTAGCTGAAGTACTTTGGGAACAAATCATTGCTCAGCTATGAAAGTGCTTGTTTCTTTGTATTTGTGTTTGATGACTTGGTCCATCTGGGCTCAAGACTTTAATGCGCAGATCCAAGTAGATGCTAGCAGGATCGATATGTCCAATAAACAAGTTTTTGCTGCTTTGCAAAACGATTTGACCAGCTGGTTTAACGCTACCTCATTCTCAGGGAAACGAAGAACTGAGTCAGAAAAAATACGGGTACGGTTTTATCTAAATATACTTACTTACCAGGATGATTTTTTCACGGCTACCCTTCAAATGCAGTTAGGTCGACCCATATTTGGCACATCCTATGAATCGCCATTGCTGTCCGTGATGGATCAAGAAGTCTCCTTTGCTTATGAGCCTTTTTCCCCACTGGTTTGGTCAAAAAACAATTTGCAAAATAACCTGGTAGCTGTTTTTGGTTATTACGCTTACCTGGCTTTAGGTGTTGATGCGGATACATTTGCCCCTATGGCTGGGACACCTTATTTTGTCTCTGCTCAACAGGTGGTCAATACAGCGCAATCTGCTTTTCCTGGGTGGAACGATGGTTCAAATACCTACAGTAGATCAGCGATTACTCAGGCGTTTAACACACCTGCCAACAAGCCATTTAGGACTTTTTTGTATCAATACCACCTTCAGGGATTAGATCAACTGGCGGTTGATCCTGAAAAGTATCTACCTTTTTTAGCGGAGCAAATCAGCAGTTTAAAGTCACTATTGCTCAGCAGACCACAAAATCCACTTTTTGTATTGCTTTTTGATGCCAAGTCGGATGAGTGGGTTCAGCTTTTTAGCCAAGGGCCGAGTTTTGATGCGCAAAAATTAAAAGCAGACCTAGACTTGATGGCCCCTATGTTTGCGCAAAAGTGGCGATTGTTTACCCGATAATCACGCTTTATTGATGGGGGTATTTGCTATATTTACCGTTCATTTTACATCCCGTGTTACAGCGATTAGAGATTAATAATTTTGCCATTATTCAGTCACTCTCCGTGGAGTTTGGCCCTGGCTTGTCTGTCATTACAGGTGAGACTGGCGCCGGTAAATCAATTTTATTGGAAGGTTTGTCGCTGGCACTAGGTAAGCGTGCTGATTTATCGGTTTTAAAAGACAGTAGTCAAAAGGCGGTTATTGAAGCGTTGTTTTACCTGCCTGACATGCCCTTTGAGGCTTTTTTTTCACAAAACGATTTAGATCAAGAGCCTGAACTTAGGCTGAGAAGAGAGTTGACGCCTAGCGGAAAATCCCGCGCGTTCATCAACGATACGCCTGTTACACTTGACGTGCTGTCCGCCCTAGGTGGACAATTGATTGACGTTCACGCACAACACCAAACACTTCAATTATTCGATCAAAAAAATCAACTTTCTATTTTAGATGGTGTTGCAGATGTTTCCGCTTTATTGGTGGAATACCAGTCCCAATATCAAGAGTATGAGGCACTGAGAAAAAGATTAGCTGAGCTTCAAAAATCTAGAGATGAAGCCATAGCGCAACAAGATTATTTAGCTTTTTTGGCTCAGGAGTTGTCCGGGGTTGACCTCAAGGAGGGTGTCTACGAAGAGTTAGAAGCTCAGGAACAAGAACTTGCCAATGCTTCTGAAATTGCCGATCAATTGGGTCAAGTAGATTTGATTTGGCATCAAGAACAATTGGGTGTCTTGGAAGGACTAAAACAGCTGAAGTCGATCTATGCTAAACTTGCTGTTATTGGTCCTTTTTACGCAGATCTTGCTCAACGAGTTGACGCAGCCTTTATCGAATTAAGCGATGTGGCTCAGGAATCTCAACGCAAGGCAGAAGGGGTTGAGTCAGATCCAAACCAACTGGCTTGGGTTCAGGATCAATTAGCTCAATTGGATCGATTGATGCAAAAGCATCAGGTGGCTTCAGTCATTGATTTAGCTAACAAAAAGGAGCAGATTAACCAGTCTTTGGGGCTTATTGAAGATCAACAATACTTGTCTAAAGAGCTTCAATCTGCCCTGGATACGGTTCAAGACAAATTGACATCCTTGTCTGATCAGTTGACTAATGCGCGAAAAAAGGCTATTCCCGTTTTGGAAAATGAACTGACAAAACTCCTTGCCCCCTTAGGGATGCCTAAGGCGAGATTTAATGTCGTTTTGCGTGAAGAGAAGCAGTTTAAGCTTCATGGCAGGGATCAGATTGAATTTTTATTTTCTGCCAATAGTGGATCTCCATTTGGTCCCTTGTCCAAGGTGGCTTCAGGAGGTGAATTATCCCGAATTATGTTGAGTGTTAAATCTATTTTGGTTAGATACACCCCTTGGCCTACCATTATTTTTGATGAGATCGACTCAGGGGTCTCCGGTGAGGTATCCAATAAGATGGGTGAAATCATGGCCCAAATGGCTCAGCGTTTACAAGTTTTTTCCATTACCCACCTCCCTCAAGTGGCAGCGCGTGGGGTACAACACTACAAAGTATTTAAACAAGACGATGGTTTGAGTACCCAAACCCACATGCTGCTCATTGATCAAGAGCAACGCGTTTTAGAGATCGCTGAGATGTTGGGTGGTAGGCCTGTTGCAGAGTCGGCAGTAGCCCATGCCAAACAGCTTTTGCTCAGGTAATTTTAATATATTTACACCATTAATTTTCAAGTCTATTCTATGAGTCATCAATTATTGCAAGGTAAAAGAGGAATTATTTTCGGTGCACTAGATCCAAATTCTATCGCGTGGAAAACGGCGATGCGCGTTCATGAAGAAGGGGGTGTATTTGTGTTGACCAATGCTCCTATCGCCATGCGTATGGGACAAATCAATGATTTAGCCGCGGCTACACAATCCACTATTATTCCTTGCGATGCAACCAGCGAAGAAGATTTGCATCAATTGGTTACTCAGGCAGTGGAAATTCTAGGAGGAAAACTTGATTTTGTACTTCATTCAATCGGTATGTCTGTCAATGTGCGCAAAGGCAAGGCCTATACCGATGAAAACTATGATTTTACAGCCAAGGGCTGGGATGTTTCTGCTCTTTCATTCCATAAAGTGATGCAGACACTCTACAAACAAGACGCCATGAACGAGTGGGGAAGCATAGTAGCGTTAACTTATATGGCTGCTCAACGTACCTTCCCAGATTACAATGATATGGCAGATAATAAAGCGTATTTAGAGTCAGTGGCACGAAGCTTTGGCTATTTCTTCGGCAAAGAAAAAAAGGTGCGTGTGAATACCATTTCTCAGTCACCCACACCAACAACAGCCGGTCAAGGTGTAAAAGGATTTGATGGGTTTATCAGTTATGCGGAGAAAATGTCTCCACTAGGTAATGCGACTGCGTTGGATTGTGCCAACTACACGGTAAGTTTGTTTTCGGATTTAACCAGAAAAGTCACCATGCAGAATTTATTCCATGATGGAGGATTTTCCAATACGGGTGTGAGTCAGGAAGTGATCGAATATTTTTCAAAATAACAAATCAAAACCAAATCAAAAGCCATCCTTGAGGTGGCTTTGTTTTTTATGCCTCAGATGAATTCCTTTAAGTTATCCGTTGTCGTGCCTGTTTACAACCGCCCAGAGGAACTCACCGCTTTGTTAAGTACCCTAGTGGATCAAACATGTGCGGTCGATGAAGTAGTTGTGGTGGAGGATGGCTCAGTTAGGGACTCTTCTGAGGTAATAACTCAGTTCGCTGGTCAATTACCCTTGGTTTATTTGACTAAGCCCAATACGGGTCCAGGGGATAGTCGTAATTTCGGAATGCGACATGCCACGGGGGATTATTTTATTATCCTCGATTCTGATTGTGAGCTGCCAACCGGATATATTGAGTCCATTCACCAAAGTCTCGCCCTCCATCCTGTAGATTTTTTTGGTGGTCCTGACGCGGCGGCAGATGAATTTTCCAATATGCAAAAAGCGATTAGTTTCTCCATGACTTCATTTGTGACAACAGGAGGTGTACGTGGAGGGCGGAGTAAGAAATTTGAACCCAGGAGTTTTAATATGGGGTTGTCCAAAAAAGCGTTTCAAGCCAGTGGAGGATATGGATTAATTCATCCAGGAGAGGATCCGGATTTGAGTATTCGATTACACCAAATGGGATTTGTTTCTACATTGTTTGAACAGGTATTTGTCTATCATAAAAGAAGAATTACTTGGTCCTCTTTTTACAAGCAGGTGTATAAATTTGGATCCGCTCGACCAATTTTGATGCGGTGGTATCCACACACCTTTCGGGTAACGTATGCTTTGCCGAGTATATTTTTGATTGGCTCCATGATTTCCTTGGTAGCTGTTTTATTTGGTTGGTTTTTGCCTGTTGGGTTATTGGGACTTTATTTCTTAGCCATTTTATTGGTCTCAGGTGTACACTACAAGAATATGGGCATTTCCGTGTTGTCTCTTATGGCGGTTATCGTTCAGTTATACGGATATGGATGGGGTTTTGTCAGGAGCTATTTCAAGTTGCTCAACAAGCGAAAAACGGCGGAAGAATTACTTCCTGAACTATTTTTTAGAAAATGAAACCCTCAATGGTCACATATGGAGGATCTTCTAACAAAAAGCTGATACAGTTTTTTGTATTTCTGTTGTTGTCATTTCTAATCTGGAG
>DFSJ01000140.1:0-4609 GCA_002378585.1 Flavobacteriaceae bacterium UBA3440
ATTAACAACTTATTTTCTTGTGGGGTACCCACGGTAATCCTCAAGGTCTCAGCGCAATGCATTTGCCCTGAACGGTTGCGCACCACAGCACCGTGGTCTTGAAGTTGACGGTAACGCACGCCCGCATCATCGACGCGCACCAACAAAAAATTGGCGTCTGAATGAAATACCTCTTTAACCCATGATATATGCGACAACTCGACTTTGAGTTGATCGCGCTGGGCACAGATCATCGCAACTTCCTCAGTCACTTGGTCGGTCAAAAGCAACCTCTGTTCCGCCACCGACTGGGAGAGCCCATTAATGTTGTAGGGGGGTTTTATTTTTTTTAATAATGAAATGATCTCTGGATGGGCAAAAAGCATCCCTAAACGTATTGATGCCAAACCATAGGCTTTGGAAAGGGTCTGGCAAATCACCAGATTTTCATGACGATTTAACGCTTGTATCCAACTGGGGCTCTGGGCAAAATCTATGTAGGCTTCATCCACAACCACAATGCCCTCAAATGAATCCAATAAAAATTCCACCGCCTTTGGTTCGATAAGTTGTCCTGTTGGGTTATTGGGACTACAGACAAATACCATTTTGGTTTGCGGGGTAATAGCGGCTACCACATTTGGGGCATTCATCGAAAAATCTTCATTCAGGGGGACCTCGATACAGTTGATATCATTGATCTGTGCCAATACTTGATACATACCGTACGTGGGCGGCATAGTGATCACTTGATCCACTCCAGGCACACAAAAGGCACGGTATAATAAATCCAATACCTCATCACTTCCATTGCCCAACAGTAACTGATCTGTTGAAATACCTTTTTGTTGGGCGATAATCTTTTTTAACTGCTTTTGATGTGGGTCTGGATACCTGTTGTATTCTGTGGGGAATGGATTTTCATTTGCATCCAAAAACACCAATGAATCTGGCGTACCGGCAAACTCATCCCTGGCAGAACTATACGGTTTTAACTGTAGAACACTGGGCCTGGCCCAAGCAGTTGGATTAAATCTTTTCATCAGTTTGGTTAAGGGTAATCAATCGTTTAGTGACCGCTTGTTTGTGGGCTTCGAGTCCTTCCGCGGCTGCCATCAATTCAACAGCCGGTCCAATGACACTCAGACCATGCGATTGAATCTCTTGAAAGGTGATCTGTTTTTGAAAACTATCCAAGTGAACCCCGCTGTACTGTTTAGCATACCCATTAGTGGGCAAGGTATGATTGGTGCCAGAAGCGTAATCTCCGGCACTTTCCGGGGTGTAGTGTCCGATAAATACTGAGCCCGCATTCTGTACTGAATTCACAAAGTAATCAGGTTGATCCATCGCGATGATGTAGTGTTCAGGAGCGTACAAGTTAATCCAGTCTGAGGCATCTTTGGGCTCCTTAAAATAGATCATGACACTGTTATCCAAGGCCTTTAATGCGATTTCTTTTCTGGGGAGCGCTTCCACTTGAATGTTAAGTTCCGCGGAAACAAGATCCAAAAAATCAAGATCTAGAGAAACCAACACCACCTGACTATCAGGTCCGTGTTCTGCCTGGCTTAACAAATCAGCAGCGACAAAAGTTGGATGGGCTGTTTGATCGCACAAAACCAATAATTCACTGGGACCTGCAGGCATATCAATGGAAACACCAAATTGTTGTGCATATTGTTTAGCAGCAGTAACATACTGATTACCAGGTCCGAATATTTTATAGACAGCGGGCACCGTATCTGTTCCTAATGTCATTGCGGCTATGGCTTGTATTCCTCCGAGCTTATAAATTTTGGTCACCCCGCACAGATATGCCGTATAGAGTACCGCTGGGTGAATTTTACCATCTGACTGACAAGGCGTACACAAAACAACTTCTTGACAACCCGCAATTTGTGCAGGTACCGCCAACATTAATATGGTAGAAAAAAGCGGAGCGCTTCCTCCGGGAATGTATAAACCAACCTTTTGAATGGGCTTTTTTTCCTGCCAGCACAAAACACCAGGAGTTCGTTCCACAGAAACTCGTTCGGTCACTTGTGCCTGATGAAAGGCCTCAATTTGGTCTTTGGCTAGATTTATGGCTTGTTTTAAATCAGCAGGTACCTGAGCAATAGCCTCTTCTATTTCCAGGGAGGAAACAGCTATGTCACTCAATGTCACTTTGTCAAATTTTACTGTATAGTCTTTTAGCGCACGATCCCCTTGAGCGGATACCTGTTCAAAAACCTCTGAAACGATAGACTGCAGAGGTTTATAGTCAAGGGCTGGTCTCGAACACAACGAGCTCCATGTAGAGACATCTGGATTAAGGTAGGTGCGCATTTTATAAAAACATTTTTTCAATAGGAATAACTAAAATACCTTCGGCTCCAGCTAATTTAAGGGCATCGATCACCTCCCAATAGCTGTCTTGATCAATCACTGAGTGTACCGAACTCCAGCCAGGTTCAGCCAGCGGTAGTACGGTGGGACTTTTCATACCAGGTAACAATCGGGCGATTTCCGCTACTTTATCATTGGGTGCATTAAGCAAAACATAACGAGCGCTTCGCCCTTTAAGGACCGCCTTAATTCTTGTGCGCAGAACCTCTATGGTTTCATTAATTTGGGGGCTGACCTGTGGACTGACCACCAACACAGCCTCACTGTGCAATAAGGTCTCCACGGGCTTCAAATTATTTTTAAACAGAGTACTTCCACTGGAGACAATATCACATATACTGTCTGAAAGACCAATATTTGGCGCTATTTCTACCGAGCCATTAATGATGTGTAATTCAGCTTGAATTTGGTGTTGATCCAAAAACCGCTGCACCGTATTCGGATAAGACGTAGCTATTTTTTGGCCTTGAAAGTCAGCTATTCCTGTATAGGGTTTGTCTTTAGGTATCGCTAGGCATACTTTACAGCGAGAAAACCCTAATTTTTCCACTACAGTTAGCTCTGGAGCCTTCTCTACCAATAAATTATCCCCAATAATCGCTGCATCCACCACACCGTCTTTGAGGTATTGAGGAATATCGCCATTGCGCAAAAAGAATACCTCCAGGTCAAAATTTCTGGCAGATGCTTTTAGCTGATCAGATCCGTTATCTATGGAAATCCCACAATCTCTTAGAAGTTGCATGGAATCATCATGCAGGCGACCGCTTTTCTGAAGCGCTAATCTCATAGTTTTTTTCATGGTCAAAAATTAAAAAACCCGCTTGATTGCTCAAACGGGTTTGGTATTGGTACACGGCCATACACTACCTCGTTTGAAGCAGAATTGTAGTATGGTGGTGATGTTGTTTAAAAATCATGTTGCAAAAGTAAACAATAACTTGATGATAAAAAGCCTAAAATAAATTTATCACAAAAACTTTATCTCGAGTGAATCCTTATTGGTTACCCAAAATAATAGGTAAACCTTTGTCTCCAGAGCCAATGACGATCACTTTAGCGTTTTGAGACTCAGATAGTTTGATGGTAGCTTCAATACCCTTATCCTGTAAAATTTTGTCTGTGATGGAAGCGCTGAGAATTCTGTTGGCATCCGCTTTACCCTGAGCATCAATGATTCTTTTCTCCGCTTCTTTTTGCGCAGTAACTAATCTGAATTCATACTCTAGAGATTCTTGTTCTTGCTTTAATTTACGCTCAATCGCTTCTTTGATCGATGGCGGCAAGGTTACATCTCTCACCAAAATCTCATTGAGTTGAACGTATTGGTTATCCACTATTTTTTTGGTTTCCTCGTAAATCTCGGTTTGAATCACATCCCTTTTGCTGGAATAAAGTTGCTCTGGAGTATACCTACCTACTACTGAACGAGCTGCAGATCGAATGGCTGGCATCAGTACGCGTTCAACGTACTGTTCTCCTTTTTCTTGATGCAATTTCCCCAAAAACTCGTACTTAGGTACAAACCAAGCAGACGCATCTAACTTAATCTCCAAACCATTGGATGAAAGCACTTGCATTTTCTCAAAAAGTTCTTGTTGTCTCACCTCATAAATAAATACTTTATTCCAAGGAGCGACCACATGAAAACCTTCACCTAATGCAGGTTCATCGGTGACTACACCACCATCAAACGTTCTGTATAAGACACCCGCTTTACCAGAACCGATGGTTATGGCTGATTTTGCAAGAATGACAATCAATAATACCACCCCAAAAATGGTGGGCAAAGCAATTTTAGGCATCTTTTCCATTGTATGTTTTATTAAGTTAACATTCCTCCATCTACATGAAGCACCTGACCGGTAACATAGCTCGATAAATCACTAGCTAGAAATACGCAAGCATTGGCCACATCCTCGGGACTACCTCCTCTTTTGAGGGGAATACCTTCACGCCAAGACTGAACTACTTTTTCATCCAACTTGGCAGTCATTTCTGTTTCAATAAACCCAGGAGCAATCGCGTTGCATCGGATGTTTCTCGATCCTAGTTCGAGGGCAATTGATTTGGTAAAGCCTATCATTCCCGCTTTAGATGCGGCATAATTGGCTTGTCCCGCATTTCCTTTGACACCCACGACACTACTCATGTTGATAATCGATCCAGAACGCTGCTTCAAAAAATACTTTTGAACGGCCTTGGTCATGTTAAACACCGATTTCAAGTTGGTCTCTAC
>DFSJ01000140.1:4982-5802 GCA_002378585.1 Flavobacteriaceae bacterium UBA3440
AGTACTTGAGCTTCGTCAAATGAACCCGCATTGCTCTTGTACGCTTTTGCCTTGACGCCTAATGATGTCAGTTCTTCGGCTAAAGCGAGTGCAGGCGCTTCACTGCTGCTGTAGGTAAAAGCCACATGGGCTCCGTGCTGGGCAAAAACTGAGGCGATACCAGCGCCAATTCCCCGACTGGCTCCCGTAATAATGGCCACTTTATTTTCGAGTAACTTCATAGTCATTAATTATCCGAGTACTTCTTTTACTTTTTTTCCGATCTCTGCAGGAGAATCCACTACATGAATCCCGCAAGAACGCATAATTCGTTTTTTGGCTTGAGCTGTATCATCACTACCCCCTACAATCGCTCCAGCGTGCCCCATGGTTCTTCCTGCAGGAGCAGTTTCTCCAGCAATAAAACCGATGACAGGTTTATTACTGCCGCTTTGTTGGTACCAATGTGCCGCGTCGGCTTCTAGTTGACCTCCAATTTCTCCAATCATCACCACGGCGTGTGTGTCAGGATCCTCAATCAATAATTGCAAGGCTTGTTTCGTCGTGGTACCAATAATTGGATCTCCACCAATACCAATGGCTGTGGTAATCCCCAATCCTTGACGTACTACTTGATCTGCTGCCTCATAAGTCAAGGTGCCTGACTTAGATACAATGCCTACGTGTCCTTTCTTAAATACAAAGCCTGGCATGATTCCCACCTTGGCTTCTTCTGGAGTTATTACCCCCGGACAGTTTGGACCGATCAATGTACAGTCTTTGCCTTTTAAGTACTGATTTACCTGAACCATGTCCGCTACTGGAATACCTTCGGTGATGG
>DFSJ01000140.1:6135-19100 GCA_002378585.1 Flavobacteriaceae bacterium UBA3440
GGTGGCACAAAAATAATGGAGGTATTGGCCCCCACTTCGCGCACAGCATCTGCTACGGTATTAAAGACTGGTTTGCCCAAATGCTCCTGCCCCCCTTTTCCTGGTGTTACTCCACCGACAACCTGGGTGCCATAGGCAATCATTTGTTCTGCGTGAAAACTTCCTTCACTTCCGGTAAATCCTTGTACAATTACTTTTGAATCTTTATTGACTAATACACTCATGGTATAAAATTACTTGATAATTATTTAGTGATGCGTTCCATATACGCACCTTTTTCTGTATCTATTTTTACTTTGTCGCCCACTTCGATAAACAAGGGTACTTGTATCGAAGCACCTGTCTCTACGGTAGCGGGTTTGGAGGCATTGGTCGCTGTATTTCCTTTGATTCCAGGCTCGGTGTAGGTTACTTCTAAAATTACGGAGGCAGGCATTTCTACCGATAAGGGCATATTGTCTTCTGCATTGAACATGACTTTACAAATATCTCCTTCTTTGAGAAATTCAGGGGCATCCAAGGTGGAAGAAGCCAACTCAATTTGGTTGTAATCGTCCACATTCATAAAGTGAAACTTATCACCCTCTGGATACAAAAACTGGTAATTTCTGGTTTCTACGCGAACATCTTCAATTTTATGACCCGCTGAAAATGTATTGTCCAATACCTTGCCGTTGGTGATGCTGCGCAATTTGGTGCGCACAAAAGCAGGACCTTTCCCAGGTTTTACGTGTAAAAATTCAATGATTTTGTAGATGTCGTTGTTAAAACGAATACACAATCCTTTTCGGATATCTGATGTTGATGCCATATAAATTAATTGTTGCTAAAATAACCTTTCATAATTCCCCTTTGTGAGTCCCTGATAAACATCAGAATTTCGTCGCGTTCTGGGGTTGCTTCCATTTCTGCTTCTATGATTTGAACAGCCTGAGAATTGTTGTAATTCTTTTGGTACAAGATGCGGTAAATATTTTGTATTTCCCTGATTTTATCTGCGTCAAATCCATGTCTTCTCAATCCTACAGAGTTTATTCCCACATAGGACAATGGCTCACGCGCGGCCTTGACAAAAGGCGGAACATCCTTCCTTACCAGAGAACCTCCGGTGACAAAAGAATAATTGCCGATCGACACAAATTGGTGAACGGCCACAAAACCTGCCATAACCACATGATGACCAACCGTTACATGACCCGCTAAGGTGGAAGAATTAGAAAAAATACAATTGTCCCCCACGTAACAATCGTGGGCAATATGACAGTAAGCCATGATCAAACAGTTTTGACCAATGGTCGTTCTCATTCGATCTTTTGTCCCCTTGTTGATAGTGACACACTCTCTGATGGTGGTGTTGTCTCCGATCTCTACAAAAGTCTCCTCCCCATTGTACTTAAGGTCCTGAGGGGGTGCAGAAATAACCGCACCGGGAAATATGTTGCAGTTTTTTCCAATGCGCGCACCTTCCATAATAGTGACATTGGAGCCGATCCAAGTACCTTCACCGATCACTACGTTATTGTGGATGGTGGTAAATGGTTCTACGACCACATTCTTGGCGATCTTAGCACCCGGGTGTATATAAGCTAAAGGTTGATTCATCTAATTTTTTTTTGCAATTTGAGCCATCATTTCAGCCTCACATACCATTTTACCGTTGGCATAAGCATAAGCCTGCATATGGCAAATACCTCTTCGGATTGGGGTGATTAAACTGCAATGAAAGATGAGTGTGTCTCCTGGTAAAACTTTGTGTTTAAACCGAACATTGTCAATTTTCATAAAGTACGTCAGGTAGTTTTCTGGATCTGGAACAGTACTGAGCACCAAAATACCCCCTGTTTGCGCCATAGCTTCGATTTGTAAGACCCCAGGCATTACAGGTGCTCCAGGAAAATGACCGACAAAAAAGTCCTCGTTCATGGTCACATTTTTCATGCCCACCACATGACTATCCGACAGCTCGAGTATCCTATCGATAAACAAAAATGGCGGTCTGTGAGGTAGCATATCCATGATCTGGTGGATATCCATCAAAGGTGGTAAATTCAAGTCGTACTGAGGAACAGCCTTGCGTTTGTCTTCTTTAATCAATTTTGAAAGTTTCTTGGCAAATAGGGTATTGATGTAATGACCGGGTTTGTTGGCAATCACTTTACCGCGTATTCTCACACCGACTAGAGCTAAATCACCAATAACATCCAGCAGTTTATGCCTTGCCGCTTCGTTGGGATAATGCAGTGTCAAATTATCCAATATGCCGTTAGGCTTAACGGATAGCTCCTTCTTGTTAAAGGCTTTTTTTAATTTTTCCATCGTGGAATGTGAAATTTCTTTATCCACATATACGATGGCATTGTTCAAGTCTCCTCCTTTGATAAGGCCATGGTCCAAAAGCGTTTCTAACTCATGTAAAAAACTGAATGTACGCGCATTAGCAATCTCAGATTTAAATTCTGAGAGGTCATTTAGCGAGGCGTTCTGGGTACCCAAAATCTTAGTGCCAAAATCCACCATGGTGCAAACTTGGTAGGTATCTGAAGGAATCAAGGTGATTTCAGAACCCGTTTCTTCGTCTTTACACGTAAACACCTCTTTAACCACATATTCGTAGCGAGGCTTTTGTTGCTCAACCAATCCAGCTGACTCTAGAGCTTCAACAAAAAACTTAGCTGAACCATCCATAATTGGTGGCTCTGGCGCATCGAGTTGAATCAATACGTTGTCAATTTCTAGTCCCACCAGAGCTGAAAGCACATGTTCCGAGGTATTGATGTGTACACCCTCTTTGTTTAGGTTTGTACCTCTTTGGGTGTTTTCCACATATTGAGCATCGGCAGGCACCAAAGGTGACTCAGGCAAATCAATTCTTTGGAACACATATCCATGGTCCTCTGGAGCAGGGATAAATTTTAAAGTAACCTCTTTTCCTGTATGTAGCCCCACTCCTTTGAGTGTCACTTCACGAGCGATGGTATGTTGCATAGTTGATGTAGTCGCCATGGCTTAATCTTTATGATTGAGGTGTTTGGGGAGATTTTTAAAGTATACGTACGATTTGTTGTAATCGGTGTAATTAAATGCAGGTGTTCCTTGAACCACAGAACCGGACTTGAGGCTTTTAACAACCCCTGATTGTCCTTGTATTTTCACATGATCACCGATGACCAAGTGACCGGCAAATCCTACCTGACCACCAATCATGCACCCTTTGCCGATCTTGGTAGAACCAGCCACACCAGTTTGGGCGGCAATTACGGTGTTCTCTCCAATCTCCACGTTGTGTGCGATTTGAATCTGGTTGTCCAATTTGACACCTTGTCTAATGATGGTCGAGCCCAGTGTGGCGCGATCAATCGTCGTGGAAGCGCCAACATCAACGTGATCTTCAATCACCACATTACCTGTTTGAGGAACCTTGTTATAACTCCCAGATTCATTTGGTGCAAAACCAAATCCATCAGCACCGATAACTGCATTGCCATGTATCACACAAAAATTACCTATTACGGTATCGGAACATATTCGGGCTCCGGAAAATATCGTTACGTCATTACCTATGGTCACCCCTTCATCAATAAATACTTGAGGATAGATTTTAACCCGGTTTCCTATTTTGGTATTGGCCCCGATATAGGAAAAAGCGCCTAAATAAAATGCTTCCCCTATTTGGGCTGAATCGGCAATAAACGAAGGCTGCTCTACCCCGAGTTTATCCCCTTTGAGTTTATCGTAATAGGACAAGAGCACAGTAAACGACTGATAAGCATCTTTAACCCTGATTAAGGTGGTATCGATAGGTTTTTCTGGCACAAAATCTTCGGATACAATCACAATACTCGCTTGGGTACTGTAAATGTGTGGGGTGTATTTTGGATTGGCCAAAAAGCTAATGGAGCCTGGAACACCTTCTTCAATTTTAGACAATTGAAAAACTGCTGCATCGCAATCTCCTTCAACCCTTCCATCTAGGATATGCGCAATTTGGCTGGCGGTAAATTTCATAGGCACAAAAATAGCAAAAATCCCTGAACCCTAAAGTTTAGGGAAGCAAAGGTAATGACGAATAACTGGATGCAATAAAGCATTGTAATAAGGCGCCTCCATCAAAGAATCAAAAGAGACCATTTTTCCTGACTTATCTATAAAAACTATGGGGTTTTGACCTGCCTTATAGGGTGTGTTGCGCACTTTTCCAGAAAAAACAAAATAGCTCGCTTGATCACCATCTAAACTCCATGTTTGGCCTGTTTCTATTTTTTTGGACTCCAGTGTGTTGGAATCAACCGGGTGATCAAAAAGCTCAATTTGAAGCAAGGTCCTGTTGTTGATCATTTGAGCCAATCTGCTCAAAACAGGATCGCTATGTGCTTGCCACTGTTTTACCGCATGAAGAATATCTATATCATCCAAAGCGGCAAATGCATCCTGAGTATCTTGATTCCAATTTATTTCAGTGGGTTTGTTTTGTAAAAAATGAGCCAATTGAGGGCTCATAACCAAATCAATTCCCTGGGCCGCCAAATGTTGCGCGCGCTCTAGAGACTTGAGCAGTAATATCTCAGCAGACAAAGATTTTTTGTGCAAATAAACTTGCCAGTACATAAATCTCCTGGCCATCAGAAATTTTTCTACTGAATAAACCCCTTTTTGTTCGATAACCAATTGATCATCAACCACATTGATCATATCTATTAAACGATCTGCATTGATGTTTCCTTCAGCAACTCCGGTATAAAAGCTATCTCTTTTTAAGTAATCCAATCGATCCATATCCAATTGACTCGCTACCAATTGATTCATGAAAGATCTCGGATAGGTGCCTTTAAATATTTCTATAGCCAAAGTTAATTTTCCCTCAAATGTTTGGTTGAGCGAATTCATCAAGGCCAGTCCTATTTGTTCGTGAGAAAAATCAGCGATTAAAGCGCGTTCCAAAGCATGAGAAAATGGACCATGTCCAATATCATGCAATAAAATAGCATATCCCAGCGCTTTTTCCTCTTGTTTAGTAATTACGGTCCCTTTGCTTTTAAGAACGGATATAGCTGTTCCCATCAAGTGATAAGCCCCTAATGCATGGGCAAATCTTGTGTGTTGCGCCCCAGGATAAACCAAGGAAGACAAGCCCATTTGAGATATCCTGCGCAATCTTTGGACATATGGATGATCGATCAATTGAAGTACAAATGGATCTTCTATCTTGATAAATCCGTAAATTGGATCATTAAAGACCGTTGTTTTCTCTAAATGAGGCACTTTTTGAAGTTTGATACAAAGATAAACAAATGAGCCAGCCCAGCATATTATGGATCGATGATGAGATTGATTTATTGAAGCCCCATTGGCTCTTTTTGGAGGAAAAGGGCTACGTAGTCACCCCCTATCACGATGGGATCGCCGCATTGGAATGGCTGTCAAAAAACACATGTGACTTGGTGTTCCTGGATGAAAACATGCCTGGAATTTCCGGATTGATGTTGATTGAAAAAATTCATTGGATAAAAAAAGGATTGCCGATTGTGATGGTCACCAATAATTCTGAAGAGCACATCATGAATGAGGCCATTGGGGCTTCAATCACTGATTATTTGATCAAACCGGTGCTTCCACAGCAAATGCTGCTGGCACTCAAGAAGCATTTGGATACAAAAAAATTGGTACAGGCTCATCAATCCCAAGTTTTTCATGGTAAATATCAACAACTCGCCGATCAGATGCCCCAACTTAAAGACCATCAACAGTGGTCTGTATGGTATCTGTCACTGATTGAATTAGAATGCAACTTGGATGAACACAGCGATCAAACCTTAAGTGAACTATTGGCCCAGCTCAAAAAACAAGCCAATCGATTTTTTGGTGATTTTTTATCCGACCAATATCCTCTGTGGTTAGCACAAGAATCCAGTCCACTGAGAACAGATTTAGTCCTCAGAAATGAGGTGCTTCCTCATTTAAGTCAACCGACTATTTTGTTAGTCTTGGATAATTTGCGCTATGACCATTGGATTAGTCTGGAACAACTCTGTGCAGCATGGTATGAAAAATCGGAAGAAACTGTAGTATGGAGCACATTACCCACGGCAACCGCTTATGCGCGTAATGCACTTTGCGCAGGGTTGGTCCCTCATTTAATCGCTAAAAACCATCCAGATCTATGGCTGAATGAATGGGAGACTTCTGGGAAAAATCTGGCTGAAGCTGAGCTCATCTCCCGCTTGATTCACGATATGGGTTTATCCACTAAATGGTCCTACCACAAAGTGCAAAATCAAAAACAAGGGCTCTCCCTAGTTCAAAAAATTCCACAATGGGCCAAACAGGACCTCACAGTAGTCATATACAATACCTTAGATAAAATTGCCCATGCCAAGACCGACAATGATTTAGCCAAAGAACTTATTGTCGATGATCGGTCGTATAGAGCCTTGCTTCGGACTTGGTTCACCCACTCGCCCTTGAGTAAAATCATCGAAGTTTCTGCTCGTCATGGAATTAAACTGATGATCACAACAGACCATGGAAGTATTCAAGTAGGTCACCCGATACATCTGAAAAGCGATAAAAACATCAATGCAAACTTGCGTTATAAGGTAGGAAAAAGCATTAAAGCACACCCTAAGGAGGCGCTTAATATCCAGGAGCCTGAAAAATTTGGACTACCTCCCCTAGGCCCAAATCATCAATACATCATCGCAAAAAATGATGGCTTTTTTACCTATCCACAACAGGAGCATGAGCATATACAACACTACAAACACACCTACCAGCATGGGGGAATGACCCTGGAGGAAGTACTAGTTCCTTTTGCCGTATTGATGCCCAAATCGATTAATTGAGGGTATATGTATATATTTGCCCAGCGTTGAATAGCGTGAATCATGAAGGCACATACCTATCATCTAAATGACTTAAATCATTCGGCCCAATGGCTGTTAGCACACGCGCGTAAAGGGGTGGTTTGTTTGAGTGCGCCTATGGGTACCGGAAAGACAACATTGGTCAAAGCCGTGATCACACAACTTGGCGCCGTCGATCCTGGCAATAGTCCGAGTTTTGGATTAATTAATCCATACGTCAATGCCCAAGATGAGACAGTGGCCTACCATATGGACCTCTATCGTTTAAAACACTCTAGTGAATTATGGGAAATTGGCTGGGAAGAATATGCCGAAAGTGGTATCTGGGTCTTTGTGGAATGGCCCGAACTAGCTATTGAAATTATGGATCATCCTTACACGCTGGCAAAAATCAGCCAAAACCCAGATCAAAGCCGTACATTAACCCTTGAATACGTGCAACCATGAGTATAACCAGCATCCCCTTCTCCGCCTATGAGTTGATGCCTCAAGAGGAGAAATTATTGCGGGAATCTGTACCCGGAAAGTTATTTATTGGACTGCCCAAGGAGTCTAGTATGGAGGAAAAAAGAGTGTGCCTCACACCAGATGCCGTGGAATCACTGGTGGCCCATGGGCACGAAGTATGGGTAGAAGAAGGGGCTGGAGTAGAATCGAGTTTTGAAGATGATGAGTACCGTAAAGCCGGGGCTACCATTACGGTAGATCGAAAAAAAATTTTCTCCTGCCCGCTTGTTTTTAAAGTGTCCCCGCCTACTATGGATGAGATTGGCATGATGCAAACAGGCAGCGCGCTTATCTCTGCATTGCAACTAAAAACAATCGATTTAGACTACATCAATGCCCTCAAGTCAAAAAAAATCACTGCAATAGCTTTAGAATACTTGACTGATGAAGATGGAAGTCATCCAATGACCCAATCCTTGGGAGAAATTGCAGGGATTTCTTCGGTTCACATCGCCACGGAATTAATGTCACAGACCCATCATGGAAAAGGCCAGCTATTTGGAAACATCAGTGGTTTACCTCCGACAGAAGTAGTGGTTTTTGGTGCGGGTACCGCGGCTACTGCTGCGGCAAAAACCGCCTTGGAATTAGGCGCTCAAGTTAAGGTGTTTGATCATTCTGTAGCGCGATTGCGCAGACTTCAAAACCAATTAAAACACCCGATCAGCACCTCAATTCTTGATCCAAAAAACATGATAAAGGCTTTGCGCCGATGCGATGTCGCCATAGGGGCGCTTTGGGGCAAATCAAGAGCCCCCATCGTCGTGAGTGAATCCATGACTTCTATCATGAAAAAAGGAGCTGTTATCATAGATATTGCCATAGATAGTGGCGGTTGTTTTGAAACCTCAGAGGTGACCACTCACGATCAACCGACCCAAACTAAGTACGGAGTTATTCACTATGGAGTGCCAAACATTCCAGCCCGATATCCTAAAACGGCTTCGCTTTCAATGAGTCATATTTGCCTACCCTTGTTGCTGCATATTTCTGAGCAAGGAGGTGTCCCCCAAAGTGTAAAAAATCACGAAGGTTTTAGAAGTGGTGTTTATCTATATAGAGGCGTCCTTACCCACCAAACTGTGGCAGATTGGTGGGGTATTACCTATACTCCCATTGAATTATTACTCATATAATGTCGCTACTCAAAAGAATCGGTTACTACTTAGTTGGTCTATCCATAGGCCTGGTTTTTCTCAGTATTTTTTTCAAAAAAAAATCTGAGCAAACAGGCGTCAGTTTTTGCTACCTGCCCAACTGCAGGACGTTAAAGGATTTGCGTGCTAAACCATTAATTTTGTCCACCCAAACCAACCAAAGTCTTCAAGAAATGGGGGCTGACACCCTAGATATCAATCAAATACTTTTAGAAGGCTCCGTAAACTTTAAGTTGAGTGATACGCATTCTGTGCCTTGTAAAACCTACCTAATTGAAGGGAAAATCAACGAAAAAGAAGTGGTGCTAAAAGCAAAAAACTGCCCTGAACAAGTCGAAATTTTATCGATCGAAAAATCAGATTAAAGTTTCCTTCGATTCAATTCTTTTTGCAGCAAAGATAATTCCCTGGATGTTTGTCCTGCTACTGAGGTATTTTCAGCTGCCCGCCGCATTAAATAGGGCATTACTTCGCGCACTGGACCAAACGGCAAATATTTGGCTACCCTGTATCCCAAATCGGATAAATTAAAGCTGATGTGATCACTCATGCCGTATAGTTGAGCGAACCAAATCCGGGAATCTGTTTTATCAATACCCTTTTGATCCATGAGTCGCGCGACCATCAGTGTACTTTCTTCGTTGTGTGTACCAAGGAAAACAGAACAAACATCGATTTGAGACACTAAATACTGTGCGATATCATCAAAGTTATCGTCCGTAGCTTTTTTGTTGGGACAAATCGGTGATTTCACCCCTAGATCAAGTGCGCGTTGGTTTTCTTTTTCCATATAAGCGCCCCGTACCAATTTCACCCCAATCTTAAACCCATCTAAACGACCTGTTTCACAAAGGGTAGTAGCGTATTGTTTTCTGTCCCATCGATACGCCTGTATGGTTTGATATACGATGATGCGATCTCGGTTGTATTTGCGCATCATATCCAATATTAACTGATCAGCGCTGTCTTGCATCCAACTTTCTTCAGCATCGATCAATACGGGCAGTGAATGCTCAGCCGCTAGGCCGCACAAACGATCAAAGCGATGAACTATTCTATGCCAAGCTTGCTCTTGGGCTGCCGTTAATTGAACACCCTGAGACTTCAATTCAAACAATTCAATGGCGCCAAGCCCCGTTGGTTTAAACACGCCAAAAGGTATAGCGGAAGTAATTGAGGCGTTGATCAAAACCGATGAAATACGATCTAATGCCTCATCAAACGCCGATTCATCGGCTTTTCCTTCAACGGAGTAATCCAGTACCGAAAAAACGTTTTTACTCTGTAAATTTTCGATGACTAGGCGACAATCCTCTTCTGAAACTCCCCCACAAAACTGTCGAAAAACCGTGTTTTTGATGATTCCCTCTACAGGTATATGCCAATCCAACATTTTTTTGGTCAACCAACTTCCCCACCTGGCTAATCTCGGTTGTCCAATGACCCGAAATAACCAATAGGCTTTTTTGAGCTCAATATCTGATTTTAAGGCAAATGCTTTTGCGGTATTCTCAAAATTTAGGACCAAAATCGATGATTTAATAAAGGCCCAAAGATATGCACTACCTCGAGAAAATAAGAATAAAAATATTCGGTATTTTTGAGGAAATTATCCCTATGCAACCCATTCATACAGCTCAGTCAGTAGTTTACTTTAACGACGAAGGATACCAAGCCTTAAGGCTGCTTTGGACGCAAAAAAAATATGCTTCTGTATTTTTATTGATGGATGAAAACACCCACCAGTACTGTTTGGCACCATTTATGGCTTCATTGGCCTGGGATAAACCCATGGAACTCATTGAATTGCCCTCAGGGGAACAGAACAAGCAATTATTTTTTTGTCAGTCAGTTTGGGAACAGCTGTCTGAACTTGGGGCTGATCGAAAAAGTCTACTCATCAATTTGGGAGGTGGTGTAATCACTGATATGGGCGGATTTATAGCGAGTTGTTATAAGAGAGGCATTGATTTTGTCAATGTTCCCACTACCCTGCTCTCCATGGTTGATGCTTCAGTGGGGGGGAAAACCGGGGTAGACCTCGGAATGCTTAAAAACCAAATCGGTATTATCGCTGAGCCCTCTTTGGTTATCATCGATACTCAGATGCTTAATACTTTGGATCAAAGACAATGGAGAAGTGGACTAGCCGAGATGTTGAAACACGGTTTAATTATGGACGCTTCCTATTGGGACCAATTGAAAAATATCGAAAATTTTAGTGACCTGATACCGCTAATCCACCATTCAGTGGCACTAAAAGCTGCAGTTACCTCAGAAGATCCAACAGAACAAGGCCGAAGAAAAATACTCAATTTTGGTCACACCCTGGGTCACGCCATCGAATCACACTTTCTAGAAAATGATCCAGAGGACTGTTTACTCCACGGGGAAGCAATTGCTGTAGGGATGATTATGGAGGCTTACCTCTCAACGGTGTACACCGGTTTGAGCCAACAAGAAGCTAAAGAAATCAAGGCTACCTTAAGAAGCGCCTATGGGGTCATTGATTTTCCGGATACTATACTTCCACATGTATTTGAAATCATGCAACACGACAAGAAAAACAGTCATGGGGTGGTTCAATTCTCCTTGCTAAACGATATTGGAAAATGCACATGGAATTGCCCAGTTGATCCGCAAGAAGTGAAAAATGCTTTTGAATTCTACAAAAGTTAATTCAACACTACAATTCTTTAAATATCGTGTGCATTAAACGTTTTTTATCGTTTAAGCTTTCTTCAAGGGAGATCATAGTCTCAGTTCTACTAATTCCTTCAATATCATCTATTTTAAAAATGATATTCTTGGCGTGATTCGTATCCTTGGCCCTGATTTTACAAAAAATATTAAACTTGCCCGTGGTGATGTGCGCGACAGTAACATTAGGAATTAAATTTAGTCGCTCTAAGACAAATTTAGTTTGATGGGTTTTTTCCAGGAATATACCTACATAAGCGATAAAAGAGTAACCTAGTTTAATATAATCAAGAGTCAAGGAGGAACCTTTTATAATGCCTGCATCTTCCATTTTCTTCACTCTAACGTGAACCGTTCCAGCGGAAATCAATAATTTTTTTGCAATATCAGTGAATGGAATGCGCGTATTGTCGATCAACATATCCAATATCTGGTGGTCAATCTCATCTAATTTTATTTTCCCCATGGCAGTGGTATTATTTTAAAGGCAAAATTACCAAATATTGGGTTGAATTTTTAAAAAATTCAACGTTTTATTGTGAAATATGCAACAGATACTCCCTTAATTGAAAGATTTTTGGATGACAGACCAAATATCTGTTTTGGTTTGTAATAACAAATGTTCTTGTGCCAGCAATACATCATACGTTTTTAAACCCCAAAATGCGTTTTCCTCAACGACCAGAGGTGTAGTTGGTAGCCAGCTTACTGACCCACCGATTAGCTTTTCTTCCAGTGTAATGGCCAATGCTTGACCAGGCTTCCAAGCCGAATTTATACGATATGGGTTTTTAATTAATACATCAACGTACTTTTTTTCATTTTGAGGAATAGCTAAATATTGATCGATATCTTGATAAACAAATAAATCAAAACAAATACTGTTAATCGCAGTGTAGAGCGATAAACAAACCAAGGCTCTGGTGTTTGTACGCTGGTAATCATCTGGATAATGACCTGCCTCAAATAATATGGTGGGGGTACCTAACGTTTGAAAAGTATCGCCCACGCAATTGATATTATAGGCGTCATCATACCTACCCACACCTTGAGGAATATAGGACTGTAACCACTCATTGATGTCGACAATGACTTGCATAGCCTTAGCTCGGTGCTCTGGAACAGTCAACTGTTCATCCGCAGCAGGAGCTAGAAAAGACATGGTGGCTGGGACTTGATCATTTCCTACATTATAGATGGTTCGTTGATCATGTAGGTTAAAACAAAAACTTGGAGACCAATCTTCATACAAAGATCTGAGCAGTATGCTTTCCGGTTGTGATAAATCTTGTGCATCTCTGTTTAAATCTATACCTGCTGCATTACTCCTCGTGTAAGCATGTGCGCCATCTGGATTTAAAACAGGAATGACACAAATCGTACACAATGAATAGATTTGTCTGGTCCACTCTGTGTCCTGGTCCAATAAACACATTAAATCTAAAAGACCACGTGTTGTGGTAGATTCATTTCCATGCATTTGAGACCACATAAGCAGTTTTTGAGGTCCTTGACCCCAAGTCCAGGAATACACAGGTCGTTTTTCTACAGAGTAACCTATGGTTTTATGCTTCCAAGAACTACTAAACCTTGAGGTGATTTGATCTATTTGATCTTGGGAAAGATATCGTTCATCTATACCTAGCGCTTTGATTTTAGAATAATTAAACTCTTTGATTATCATGGAAATTATTTCTAGCAAAAATACCTAATTAATCCACTCATTACCAGGCTTAAAACT
>DFSJ01000064.1 GCA_002378585.1 Flavobacteriaceae bacterium UBA3440
TTAGCCGACCTAGAAACTCAACTAAAAGAAGCCAGAGCTCAAGGTGCAAAAAACATACTTATAGTCACTGATGGGGTGTTTTCTATGGATGGATTAGTGGCTCCTTTGGATGGCATATGCGATTTAGCCGATCAATACGATGCCCTAGTCATGGTCGATGAATGCCATGCCGCAGGATTCCTGGGTGCCCGGGGACGTGGATCCCTAGAGGCCAAAGGGGTCTTAGGCAGAGTCGACATCATTACGGGGACACTGGGCAAAGCCTTAGGAGGTGCCATGGGTGGATACACCACGGCCAGTAAACCAATTATTGAAATGCTTCGTCAACGCTCGAGACCTTATTTGTTCTCAAACTCATTGGCCCCATCGATTGTCGGCGCATCGATTAAAGTCTTTGAGTTGATCGACAAAGACACGTCCTACAGAGACCGATTAATGGACAACACCGCCTATTTCAGAGCCGGTATTAAGGCATTGGGATTTGATATGATTGAGGGTGAGGCTGCCATTATTCCAATCATGCTGTACGAAGCAACTCTGGCCCAAGAAATGGCGACACGTTTGATGGAACACGGCGTATACGTCATCGGGTTTTTCTATCCTGTGGTGCCAAAAGGAAAGGCCCGAATCCGGGTACAACTATCTGCGGCCTTGAGTCGTGAGGAGTTGGATCGCGCTCTTGAAGCATTTAAAATTGTCGGTCAATCCTTGAACATCATTTAAGCGCTTCTTGGGTTCCTTTTTAAGTGATATAGCCGATCGTTACGCGCCCCTGGGCCAGGGGTTGTCTGATTATGTGTTTGTACTGCCCAGTAAACGAGCAGGATGGGCCTTAGGGGAACAGTTGTTGGGCCGAGTCAACACGCCCCTACTCGCGCCTGAAATTTGGAGTATTGAACCCTTTATAGCAGAACTCGCTCAAAAACACCATCCTGGAAATACGGTCCTCCTACTGGAGCTTTACGAGGCTTATCGCTCTTTACCTCTGGAAAATCACGATTCTTTTCAGGTTTTTTTGGGCTGGGGTCCGACCTTATTGGGTGATTTTGAGGAAATAGATCGCTACCTCATTCCTGCAAAAACCTTGATGAGTGACCTAAATTACCTGCAAGAACTCAATCATTGGTCGCAGGAAGAACACACCACGCCCATGGTGGGTAACTACATGGCTTTTTGGCAAATACTTTACCCGCTTTACCAAGCGTTTGAGGAGCGGATTTCTGCCAAAGGATGGGCACACCAAGGGCTCTTATACCGAAGGGCGAGTGAAAAAATCGATGAGTACCTAAAAGATCATTCCGATAAAAAATGGGTGTTTATTGGATTTAACGCACTGAACCAGGCAGAAGAGGTTATTTTCCAAAAAATGCTGGAGTCAGGCAGGGCTACCGCTTATTGGGATATCGATCTGCACTACCTCAATGATCCTGTACATGACGCCGGTCACTTTATGCGCCAATACAAACAATGGCCGTACTACCAAAATCACCCTTTTTTAGGCCCTGAATCCTATGGACAAACCTCCCAAAAGATTCAGCTGATCGGTATTCCCAAAACTGTTGCCCAAATGCAGTATTGCGGTCAATTATTACGCGCCCTATCCGAGGATGAGCGCAACAAAACAGTGGTAATCCTGGGCGATGAAACAGCTTTAAACCCCTTAATTCACGCACTTCCTGAAGAGGCGTCCGCCAACATTACGATGGGTTTTCCAGTTCCCTCCAGCTTGATGGCATCTCTGTGGCGACTGGTTTGGACGCTGGGTTCCAGAGGTGATGACACTCCGATTCACAAGCCTGATCTAGTAGCCCTGGTTACCCATCCCTTATTGACTCCCTTTTGGGAGGCTCAGCTCCCAGGTTTCTTGGCGTTATTCCGGGAGCGTATCATCCACCAAACAAAAACTTATTGGACTTTAGACGCGTTGATACGCGCTATTCCTGAAGCGAGTAGTCTTTGGCAAAAATATTTTGAGGGGTGGAGTCAAGCCCCGCTCGAATTTATCGCTCGACAGCAAAGATTTACTGAACGATTGATGGAACACGATTCACTAGCCGATGATCCAACAGCTGGATCTGTTCTATGGCACGTGCACGAGGTATGGCAAGAACTAAGCCATATCGCGGGCCAATATTCCTTTGTCGACCAACCCAAGTCTCTTCAGTACCTCTTTGATCAATTGCTGGCCCAAAGACAACTCAATTTTCAAGGAGATGCCTTAGTGGGGCTCCAGGTAATGGGTATGTTGGAGAGCAGAAATTTAGACTTTGAGCAAGTCGTCATTACCCATGTGAACGAAGGCCTTTTGCCAGCCGGTCGCACAACGAATTCTCACCTGCCGTATGCGTTAAAAAAAGCTTTTGGCCTCCCGACTTTTAAGGAAAAAGACGCGGTGTATACCTATCACTTTTACAGACTGCTACAACGGGCCAAAAAAGTTTACCTCACCTACAACACAGCGCCAGATGTATTGGCCGGTGGAGAAAAGAGTCGATGGATTCACCAATTGCTCGCTGATGAACTCACTCGGAAAAAATGTGTGGAACTTCCCGTATCTCCCAACAGCGATTTTCATCCAAACAACCTCTTGAAAGTCCAAAAAACTCCAGAGGTGATCTCGGTGATCAAGGAACACTTATCCGCTAAAATCTCCGCTTCTGCTTTGATGGCTTACTTGCGGAACCCTTTGGATTTTTATCGGAAATACGTCTTAAAAATTGAGGAACCTAATCCCTTTGATGGGCAAATCAGCCACCGAGTATTTGGCAATATCGTCCATGACAGCCTCTATGAATTATATACCCCTTTAGTGGGTAAAGTCTGTAGTCCTGAGGCTTTGACTGAGGTCAAGCAAAAGATAGCACCTGTGGTGCGCGCTCAGTTTAAAGAAAAACAAGAAGACCCGGAAAAAACTACGGGACGCAATGCCCTTGCCCTCTCTGTGTTGATCAAATCCGTTGAAAATCTGGTTGATTATGATCTTGAGCTTGCCCAGCAAGGGTCATTGGAAATTGTATCGCTAGAAGAAACCTATACCCAGTCACTGAGCCTACCTAGGGTAGATTTTCCATTAGCGCTCTATGGAAAAATAGACCGGATTGATCGACTTAATGGTGTGCTGCGCATCATTGACTACAAAACTGGTCGGGTTATCCCTAGTGAGGTTACCTTGAATTCTTGGGATCAGTTGTTGTCGGGTTCGGGAAAAGAAAAAGCCTTTCAGCTACTGTTCTACGGTTTGCTCACCCAAAACCATCCGTCGCTTCAAGGGCCAATCACCGGGGGTATTTTTAGCTTTAAAAACTGCAAAGATGGGGTGATGGGGTTTGTGGATAAAAGTCAGAAGCCTCCTCAAACACTGTTGGATGATCCCTTGCTTGATGCCTTTAAAAAACAACTTTCAAGCTTGGTGCTCGAGTTATTAGATCCGGAACTGCCTTTTGTTCAAAAAGAGATAGAGGAGCAATAGTTCGTGATTTTACACCATAAAAAAACCCGAACAAATGTCCGGGTTTTTTGTGGAGAATATCGGAGTCGAACCGATGACCTCCTGCTTGCAAGGCAGGCGCTCTAGCCAGCTGAGCTAATCCCCCTCTTTTTTGTACAATACAAAGCTTGCTTGCT
>DFSJ01000026.1:0-590 GCA_002378585.1 Flavobacteriaceae bacterium UBA3440
GGTTTTATCCAAGATTTATCCGACCACTGTGCGGGAAAAAAAACGCAATTGGCTACCCTAGTAGGTCGTTACTACGCTATGGATCGCGACAAACGCTGGGAACGCGTTAAAATCGCCTACGATGCACTCGTACACCACACAGGTACCTTTACCGATGATTTTGTCGGTTCACTAAAAGAGAGTTACCAACAAGGGGTGACCGATGAATTTATTCAACCCCTGATTTCCAATCAAGTACCCGAAGCAGATGCGCGAATCAAAGAGGGTGATGTAGTGTTCTTTTTTAATTTCAGGACAGATCGGGGAAGAGAATTGACACAAGTGCTTAGTCAGGAGGATTTCCACGAACAGAACATGCATAAAATGCAGTTATACTTTGTCACGTTGACCAACTATGACGAATCCTTCCAAAACGTTGAAGTGGTCTTTAATAAAGATAATATCGAAAAAACGTTGGGTGAAGTCATTGCTGACTCTGGCAAAACCCAGATTAGGATAGCCGAAACAGAAAAATATCCACACGTCACCTTCTTCTTTAACGGAGGTAGAGAAACGCCCTACTCAGGAGAATCCAGGATATTGTGTCCCTC
>DFSJ01000026.1:874-1712 GCA_002378585.1 Flavobacteriaceae bacterium UBA3440
AATGGAGCTGCAGATTTTGTGTGTCTGAACTTTGCCAATCCAGACATGGTAGGGCACACTGGAGACTTAGCTGCAGCCATTAAGGCCTGTGAAGTAGTGGACAGTTGCGCCCATTCCGTGATCGATGCTGCCCTGAGTCAAGACTACAGTGTCTTGGTGATTGCTGACCATGGAAACTGTGATACGATGATCAATCCCGATGGAACCCCCAATACCGCCCACACTACTAACCCAGTTCCCTTCATTTTAGTGGAGCGCGAAAAACGCGGTGTCAAGAGCGGTGTGTTAGGCGATATTGCGCCCACTGTTTTGGACTTGATGGGAATTCCTCAGCCCGAGCTGATGACTGGAAAATCACTATTGGTTTAAGACGCATATCGATGATTATACCCAAAAGCTCTGAAGAAATTGAGTTGATGCGCGAGAGCGCCTTGATCGTGTCAAAAACATTGGGCATGTTGGCCGGTGAAGTGAAGCCTGGTGTGACTACCCTAGCCTTAGATGCACTGGCCGAAACCTTTATCCGCGACCATGGAGCATTACCCGGTTTTAAAGGACTTTATGACTTCCCCAACACCCTGTGTATGAGCCCCAATGCCCAAGTTGTTCACGGAATTCCCAACAACAAGGCCTTGGAGGAAGGCGACATCATCTCCATTGATTGTGGCGCCTTAAAAAATGGTTTTTATGGGGACCACGCCTACACCTTTGCCGTTGGAGAAATCGATCCTGCTACAGAAAAACTATTGAAAATCACCAAAGAATCGCTGTACGTAGGTATTGAAGCCTTTCGCAAAGGAAACCGTACAGGTGATGTGGGCTATGCCATTCAACAATA
>DFSJ01000026.1:1986-11528 GCA_002378585.1 Flavobacteriaceae bacterium UBA3440
GAAGACCCCGAAATGCCCAATTACGGACGCAGAGGTCAAGGAAAGCAATTTGTCGAAGGGATGGTGGTGGCCATAGAACCTATGATCAACCAAGGCACACACCGCATCAAGCAACTCAAAGATGGTTGGACCATTTTAACCGCTGATGGGTTGCCCTCGGCACATTTTGAACACAACGTAGCTTTGGTCAATGGTCAGCCTCAATTGTTGAGTACCTTCAAGTACATCTATGAAGCATTGGGTATTTCGAGCGACGAAGAGAAACCATTTATTTCCGCTTAAATGAAAACTATTTTGCGTTGGGCCTTGCGTTTGATTCCCAGACCGTGGATGATTCAATTCAGCTATGCAGCGGCACCTATACTGGGCTGGTGGTATCGGGGAAATCGCTATGTTGACCCTATAGACCAGCGAGGCTATCGAAGTTTTCTGTCCTATGGTTACGGAAAAATGCGTGATCAAGTACTGGCACCCGGTACACTTTCCTTAGAGCGTCACCGACTGCTGTGGTTGTTTTTACAACAGAAAACAGATTTCTTCACCCAGCCCAGGAGCCTGATGCATGTGGCTCCTGAACAGGCGTTTTACCACCGTTTTAAGGCCATGAAGCACCTTACAGTGACTTCAGTTGATTTGTACTCACCACTGGCAGATGTCAAGGCAGACCTGTGTGCCTTGCCGTTTGCAGACGATACATTTGATGTGATCTTTTGCAATCATGTACTGGAACATATTGCCGATGACCAAAAAGCATTGTCCGAAATGTACCGCGTGCTGAAACCCGGGGGTTGGGGGATTTTTCAAGTGCCCCAAGATTTATCCAGGGAGGTAACCTATGCCGATGACTCGATCACGGATCCCAAACAGCGAGCCAGCATATTTGGCCAGTACGACCACGTGCGTATCTACGGTAAAGATTACGGAAAACGATTGGCCCAAGCGGGATTTGACGTGGAAATGGTCGATTTTACCGCAACGCTTACCCCAAGTGATATTGACCGTTACCGATTGGCGCCTGGTGAGTTAATTCCCTGGGTACACAAGCCAAAAAGCAGTAGCTAACGGGTGCCAAACCCAGGCGTTTCCCAAGTCAGTAAACTTCCATCAGGAGCAGCATAAACGGCAAATACCTCCAAACATTCATCAACACGACCAGCGCACTGTTGTCGGGTGACCCAAGCTTGAGTGCGTTCTATACCCATAGCCATGAAGGCTGTAGCATAGGCATCAGCTGTGGCGCAATCAGGGGCGATAACACTGACGGCCAGCGTAGAAGAAGGCTGGGCTTTTCCTGTAATCGGATTAATCGTGTGGACAAACTTCTGACCAGTCACTGAATCCAACACAAACTTGCGGTAGTTACCCGAAGATGCCATAGCGCCTTTAGTCAAGGTAATGGTCCGTATAGGTTGTGATCGATCCCCAGAGGAGGGATCATCTATGCCAATACGCCAAAGACTGTTTTTAATCGTGTTTTTTCCCTTGACCAGAACTTCTCCCCCTACCTCAATTAAATAGTTAGCGTACCCTCTTTGATCGAGCATATAGCCCATTCGATCTATCGCATACCCCTTAGCTACAGCATTGAAGTCAAGATACATCCCCTTTTTTTGAAAAGAAACCTGGTTCTGCATATCGAGTAAGACCTGATTAAACCCAACCAGTTGGCGCAATGAGTCCATGATCGCTTCGCGATCTCCTGATACAGACTCCGGGCCAAACCCCCAAGCGTTTACCAAAGGACCTACGGTAGGATCAAAAAAACCTTCCGTATCCTCATATACACGCTGCGACAAACGAAAAACGTCGGCAAACATTTGATCCACGACTACTCCCTGTGCCCCATCGTTGATCCTAGAAATATCCGACGTAGGGTCATAGGTGGACAATGATCGATTAACGGAGTGAATCAAGGAATCTAATCTTGGTATCAGTTCAGGAGTTTCCTCGGCCAAGACGACTATATTATAGGTGGTTCCAAAAGCCTCTCCAGAAAACGTATACCGCTCTGTAGCCGGTTGACAGGAGAGTAATAAACAAAAACAAAAAAAACTAACGACCTGTTTCATAAGGGATCAGTCCCGTATATACTACGGTATATGGTTCATTGAGGTATAAAGGTAACGTAGGGTCTTGGGTATTTTGCAATCCTACACCGGCAAAAAAAGTTTCAGCATGAAACGTTTGGGCATGAGCATACATTTTATCCATCACGGCCAGCGGCAGTTCCGGGTGATCCGGGTAAGTAAACGCTTGAACCACCACAAATAGGCGTTTTCTGTCTTTTTCACAGACAAACTGAGGATGCTTTTTCAGTGTGCTGTTGACAGCAATAAACTCGTAGCCGAGTTCTTTGAGTGATTCCCCCACCAAATTCATGGCCAAATTATGGCGTTCTTGTTCGTCTAGTGCTTTCATAGTGCATAAAAAAACCGACAGTAAACTGCCGGTTTATTTTAGTTAACCTCCGAAATCATCGAAGCGTATGTGCTCGTCTGGAATGCCAAAGTCTTCACCCATTTTCTGAACAGCTTTGTTCATCATTGGGGGTCCGCAGAAATACAACTCAATATCTTCCGGATTCTCGTGTTTGGACAAATACTGGTCGATAACTACGTTGTGGATAAATCCAACAAACCCGTCACCAGGTGCTTCTAGATTTTCTTTGACTTTCCAGTTGTCCTCCTCCATAGGTTCAGAAAGGGCCAAATAGAACTTGAAATTAGGGAAGTCACGCTCCAAGGCACGGAAGTGATCTAGGTAGAATAATTCTCTTTTAGAACGACCACCATACCAGTAAGTAACTTTTCTATTAGTCTTTAGGGTCTTGAACAAATGATACAAATGCGACCTCATGGGAGCCATACCTGCTCCACCACCAACATACAGCATTTCAGAATCAGATTCATTGATAAAGAATTCTCCATAAGGACCTGAGATAACCACAGGGTCACCTGCTTTTAGACTGAAAATATATGAAGAAGCAATACCGGGGTTGACATCCATCCAACCGTTTTTAGCACGGTCCCAAGGTGGCGTAGCTATACGCACGTTGAGCATCACCTCTCGGCCTTCAGCCGGGTAAGAAGCCATGGAATAGGCACGGACCACTGATTCAGGGTTCTTCATGACCAAAGGCCATAAGTTAAACTTATCCCACTCGGCTTTAAACTTGTCCGGAGTTTCGTGTTCTTCAGGGTGAGCCGTGATGTCGATATCTGCATACTTTACCTCACAAACAGGAATTTCAATTTGGATGTATCCACCCGCTTTGTAGTCCATATCCTCAGGGATCTCGACGACAAATTCTTTGATAAAGGAAGCCACGTTGTAGTTGCGCACTACTTTTCCTTCCCATTTCTTAATGCCAAACACCTCTTCAGGTATGGTAATGTCCATATCCTGTTTTACTTTCACTTGGCAAGCTAGGCGAGCCCCTTCATTGAGTTCTCTCTTGGAAAAATGGGGAATTTCAGTGGGCAATGCCTCGCCACCTCCACTGTTTACATGACACTCGCACTGAATACATGTTCCCCCTCCTCCACAAGCAGAAGGCAAGAAAATTTTGCTGTTTCCCAAAGTAGACAATAGTGAGCCTCCAGAAGAAACTTCAATTTTTTTAGACCCATTAATGGTAATGGTCACCGGACCAGAAGGAGATAATTTCTCCTTGGTAAACAACAACAAAGCCACCAACATTAACAGCAGCACCAAGAAGGCGACTACAGTGATGGTTACGGTTCCGAAAGTACTTGCAGCTAACAACATAGGAATTAGTTTTCAGGGTTGTTTTGATAAGCCATAGGTGCAGGTGCTGCTTCTAAGGCTGGTGATTCAATAACACTGTCGACAACAACAGAGTCCAAAACCTGAGGAGCAACTGGGGCTTCTACAGGGGTGTTTTGTGCTACAGGAGCTTCATCTCCCCCAGTCAACATACCACCAAAGCTCAAAAAGCCGATCGCCATTAGACCAGTTAGGATAAAGGTAATTCCCAATCCTCTAAGCGGCGCAGGGATATTGGAATAGCGAATCTTCTCGCGAATAGCGGCAATCGCTAAAATGGCAAGAAACCAGCCAATTCCTGAACTAACACCATAGTTAAAGGCCAGTGCAAGACTGGGGATTTCTCTGGATTGCATGAATAGAGAACCACCCAAAATGGCACAGTTTACAGCGATCAAAGGCAAGAAAATACCCAATGAATTATACAGCGAAGGGGAGAATTTTTCCACGACAATCTCCACCAATTGAACCATGGTAGCAATGGTAGCGATAAACAAGATAAAGGACAAAAATCCAAGATCGTAATCGGCGTATTCAGGACCTAACCAAACCAATGCACCAGAGCGCAAAAGGTAGTAGTCGAGTAACCAGTTTAGGGGAACCGTAACCGCCATAACGAAAATAACTGCTGCGCCAAGTCCTACAGCGGTGCTTACTTTCTTAGAAACGGCCAAATAGGAGCACATCCCCAAGAAGGTGGCAAACACCATGTTGTCAATAAAGATTGACTTAAAAAATAATTCTACGTGTTCTAACATGACAACTTGCGATTAGTGTTCGATCAATTTTGGATTTCTAGATCGCTGTACCCAAATAATGAGACCAACGATAATCAAGGCCATAGGAGATAACAACATAAAACCATTGTTCTCATAACCGAGGGCATAGAGGCCAGTTTTTGCAATAGGATCTCCCAAAACAGGGAAGCCTAAAAGCGTACCAGACCCAAGGAGTTCTCTAAAGAAACCTATAATCACCAAAATAAGGGCGTATCCAGCGGCATTTCCAATACCATCTAAAAAAGCGCGTTTTGGTCCATTGGCCAGTGCAAAAGCTTCAAAACGGCCCATGATAATACAGTTGGTAATAATTAAACCAACAAAAACCGATAGGGTTTTGCTCAGCTCGTAGGCAAAAGCTTTAAGCGCTTGGTCCACAACAATTACCAAAGCAGCGACCACCACCAATTGGACGATAATTCTGATCTTAGACGGGATGATGTTGCGCATCAATGAGATAACTACGTTACCCATAGCCAAAACAAACATCACCGAAAGCCCCATTACTATGGAGGCCTTGAGTTCAGCTGTAATAGCCAAAGCTGAGCAAATACCTAACACCTGAATAGTGATCGGGTTATTGTCAGCTAATGGATCTTTGAGTAAGGCTGCGTCTTTTTTATTGAGTAGTGCCATAATTACTGTACAGATAAGCTGTTAAAAAATGATTCGTATTTTTTGAGAGAAGAACTCAGCATAGCACTCAAACCGTTTCCGGTAATGGTAGCACCAGCCAAGGCATCTACTTCATTGTCGTATTTATCTTCGTTCACCGGATCGTTATTTCCTTTGGCTACCGTCACACCGACAATAGCGCCGTTTTTCTCAATAGACTCACCGATGAAATCGTCCATGAAATAACGCATCTTGATGTTGGCACCCAAGCCTGGAGTTTCTCCTTTGTGATCAAAGTAAGCTCCTTGAATCACCTTTTGGTCATCTACAGACACAAAGCCCCAAATAGCATCCCAAAGCCCTTTACCGCGCATGGGGACTATATAAAACTTCTTTCCGTCCTTCTCTCCTACGAACAAGGGTAGTCGTGGATTTTCTGAGGCTTCTTCGCGTTTCAAATCAATTAAATAAGCCTCTGGATCCTCCGTAACTTGACCGTTTTGAATCACAAATTGTTGGGTGATGTACGTTTCAAATTGAGTCTGTACCTCTGAAGTAGGAATAAACACCACGCTGCTTTCATCGTTGTTGTTCACCCCCATCGCGTACAAAATGTTTTGCATTTTCTCGAAGCGCTCATTGGTGCTGATTTGTTCTTTCAATGTAGAAGAAACAAAAGCGAGTAATGAACCTACGATCACCACCATAACCACAGCAAAGGCAATGGTGTAACTGTTTTTTTCTGTATTTATAGCCATTAGTGAGCGGTTTGAATGTTGGGTAAAGAGGTCGCGCGTTTTTTTCTACGGGCCACATTGGCGCGGACTACATAGTGATCAATGGTTGGGGCAAATACGTTCATCAACAATATAGCTAAGAACACGCCCTCTGGATAAGCTGGGTTGAATACGCGGATCAAGACTGAAATAAATCCGATAAAGAAACCGTAATACCACTTACCTAATTCAGTTTGAGCGCCCGTTACAGGATCCGTGGCCATAAAAACAATACCGAAGGCCAATCCACCTACAATCAAATGCTGCCAAAATGGGAAGCTCATCAAATCGTAAAACTTGCTGGTTTCCGTAATCCATCCTGCATTGACTACAGAATTGAAAATCAATCCCATGACCAAAGCACCAATAACCGCGCTGACCATAATGCGCCAGCTAGCAATTTTGGAATAGATCAAAAATAAACCGCCTAGTAGAATTAGGAATGTGGAAGTTTCTCCCACGGAGCCTGGGATAAAACCAAAGAACATATCCGATATAGAATAGGTGTACTCCCCTGCTTTCCCTTGGGCCAAATAGCCCAAAATAGTCTCTCCAGAAATAGCATCTGCGGTACCAGCGCGTTCTACAGCTTGATGTACCCATACCTTATCCCCGGACATCCAAGTAGGGTAGGCAAAAAACAAGAACGCACGAATGGTTAATGCTGGATTTAGGATGTTCATTCCCGTGCCTCCAAATACTTCTTTTCCGATAACCACACCGAAAGCAACAGCAATCGCCAGCATCCAAAGTGGTGTGTCCACAGGAACAATCAAAGGAACAAGTATCCCAGTAACCAAATAACCTTCCTCGACTTCATGGCCTTTTAACACGGCAAATAAGAACTCGATTCCTAACCCGACGCCATAGGAGACAATCAACAGGGGAAGAATAGTCGTTAGTCCCACTACTAAATTATCCCAAGTCAAAAAGTGCTCCCACAGGTTGAATTCCGCAGGAAACCCATTGATGGCTGAAAAATGCTGGTATCCAGCGTTAAAGAAAGAAAATAACACCACAGGAATCAACGACAAGATTACTGTGTTCATCGTTCTTTTTAAGTCATCAGCCCCACGAACGTGAGCTCCTGAATGGGTAGTTTCATTGGGCGTGTAAAGAAATGTGTGGATTGCATTAAACGCTGGCGCCATTTTGGTGCCTTGAAACTTGAGTTTAGTCTCGTGTAATTTATCTTTTAAGCTCATCTTTATCCGATTTCTTTTTGTAATAAATCCAATCCTTCTCTTATTATCTGTTGGTGTGGCTGCTTGGAAATACACACAAATTCAGTGAGTGAAAAGTCCTCAGGAGCCACTTCATAAAGGCCTAAAGCCTCCATTTCATCTAAATCTTTAATCATACAAGCTTTAAGTAGTTGCATCGGATAGATATCCAAAGGAAATACCTGCTCATAATGTCCGGTGACCACAAAAGCGCGGTGTTCGCCGTTGGTATTGGTGGTAAGGTTGTAGTTCTTTTTGGGGAACAACCAGGAAAAAGTAAGCGCACGCGTGATGGACACTTTTTCCGTCACCGGTTTATTCCACCCAAAAAACTCATAATCATTACCTTCTGGAATCGCTGTCACCGTAGTGTTGTAGAACCCTAAATAGCCCTCTTTGTGCGATTTCTTTCCGGTGAGCACATTTCCATTAATGACACGTGAACCGGATTTTAAACCGAATTTTTTTAAGGCTTCAAACAACGAAGCACCTTGTTTTAAAGAGATGTATTGATTTGTTTCAAAATTAGCACCCGCAAAAGCCACTGTTCTCGAGGAATCGTAAATTCCTTGAGTGATCACTTTTCCGATAATAGCTAAATCAGCTGCTTGAATGGTCCAAACCACCTCACCTTTGTTTACAGGATCAACTCGGTTGATTAAAGTCCCCACCAAGCCTGCAGGATGAACACCGGAAACCCGATGCAGTTGGCAGTCTTTAAGTCCTGAAAAAACAGCACTTCCTTGTGCTGGAGCGGATATGTGAACAACAGGAGCTAACTTGGATAACGCAGTAACAGCAGCCTGAACCTCATCAACTTGATCTTTTAGAATAAAATCCAATTCAGCGGCCAATGGGGCTGTGTCCAAACCAGCAATAAAAATCGCCTTAGGAGTTGTTTGCACACCTGCGATCACATCATAGGGTCTTTGCTTGATCAAGGGCCAGCAACCAGACACTAGAAGAAGTGATTTAATTTGATCCGCTTGGGCAGCATGCAGATCCAAAACAGCGTGTTTCACTTGCTTTTGTTCTGAATCCGCTAAGATATCCACAGACAATATACGTCTGCGCTCTCCCCTATGGATTTCTTGTACCAAGCCGCTCACTGGGGCAACAACAACTACTTCTGGACGGTCTTTGTCACAAAACAAAGGCTCGCCAGACTGTACTGTTTCTCCAGTCTTTTTAAGCATTTTTGGGGTCAATCCATGAAAGTCCTCTAGTTGAATTCTGTAGTTTTTTGGGGGTGTAGCTGGAGCGATCTCGCGGGCTGCCGCGCCGACCAACTTAATGTCCAACCCCTTTTTAATGTGGATGTCTTGAGACATAATCCTTGAAACTAGGTGGTTAAAATTTGGGCACAAAAATAAGGCAGATAGCTTTGTTTTCATAATAAATAATTGAATTATTTTCAGAGAAATTGAAGGGGTCTGTTTTTGGTAAAATTTGTATTTTTATAGAATGGTTATTCCACGCAACAAATCCATTATTTCATTCTGTTTTTTGTTGGTTATTTTCTCCTCTAAGGCGCAAAAAATCACAGAAATCCCCCCCCCTGAACACATAAAAACCATTGAGTTTTGGGATAACCAGTCGAGAAACTTTCCCATAATTTTCCCTCAGGAGCGCGCTGTGCTGGAATTCGATGATTTGTCGGCTGTCGAAAAAGATTATTACTACGAGATTACCCACTGTAATGCCGATTGGGAAACCTCTAGATTGCTTAAAACGGAATACTTACAAGGAAACGATCGATTGCGCATCACCCAATACACCAATAGTTCAGGCACCTATGCACCCTACAATCATTTTCGATTATCCCTACCCAATGAGCAAACTCAATTTAAACACAGTGGCAATTATTTAATCACTGTATATGAAGGATCCGGTAGAGCTGTTTTCTCGCGGAGATTTGCCGTCATTGACCCCCAAACTACCGCACAGATGTCGATTAAACGAAGTCGGGACATGTCACAAATTAACACCCATCAATGGGTTCAATTCACCATAGCCAGCGGAGGTATATCTGTACAAAACCCCAATAGCCAAATAAAACCTGTGCTGTTGCAAAACGACCGGTGGGATCGGTCTATTCAAGGGCTAAAACCACAGTACAACAATGGAAAGCAATGGATCTATCGCTATGGTTCAGCCTCGGGATTTCCAGCAGGTAACGAATTCAGGTATTTTGATACAGCCCAACTCAGAGCGAGCAATAGCGCTGTACAAAGAATTGAACTCACTGATCTATATCACCACTATCTGTTTGCTGATATTCCGAGAAACAACAAGCCCTACACCTTATTCCCTGATTTAAATGGACGATTTGCCGTGCGCAGTCAAGGGACAGAGAAGCCTGA
>DFSJ01000091.1 GCA_002378585.1 Flavobacteriaceae bacterium UBA3440
ACTTGATGTTGCGCCATGATGGCTCCAAAACTATCCCCATCGCGAACGGTGTCGCGCACTACTTCAAAGTGATTGAAGTTAAACCCATAAAAAATACTGTCTTTGGGCTTTTCTGGGATCTCGGGTTGCTTTTCTTCTTTGCTTCCACAAGAAATAAATATCGCCAGCAATAGGGCAAAAAGAAATGTAGATTTTAAGCGCATTTATTCGTGTATTACTTCAAATGGATGTTTCAATTTAGCGTACTGATTTAAGTCTGCCCTCAGAGAACCTACCACTAAATCAGCTTTTATTCGAATAGGAATTCTGTTTTCATCGTCAGATACCCAAAGCGTCAGTGCTTCCTGTTCCTTAAATACCCGATCGGACTGTACATAGGGCCTAAACTTGAGGCAAGATACTTTGCCAAATTTGGTGCGCAAAACCTCACGTCCCAAATATTCCAACTTAAATCGGGTCACCCCGTCATCATCGTAGAGTATATCTAGCTCCAAAAACTTGCCGACATAAAGATCTTTCGTCTGGTAGTGGTCGCGCAAATAATAAAAAGCACTTACAAGATCTTGAATCCCTTTTTTGGCGTCAAAAGATAGTTGTTTGTTCTTTTTGTGGTCCGTTAATAACGCCTTGCGCCTTGCGTGATCAAAGACAATATCTAGATCCATGGTATACCCTCCCTCATCGACCTTGCGGACAAACTTGAGTGGCTCATGGTCTTTTTTGGTGAAATAAGTTTCGTAGGTATCATCTACCTTAAAAAATAATGCGGCAAGTCCTGTGGTTTCCCCATGGGCCACCACGTGGTAAACCGGTTTGTTCAAAAACCGTTCCTCACTCACTTTAAAGGTGGCATAACTGGCGTTAAACACCCCGTAATGAAGCCTGAATTCAAGCCACTCTCCGTGTTGGAAAGATTGTCTGCTTTGCTGAGCACTCAGACCCAGAGGAAGCAAAAGCAAAATAAGAACAGTCCAACGGATCATGTAGCAATAGTTAAGGACAAAAATAGAAAAATAAGGTAGTTAGCAACGGGCTTGTATAAAAAAAGCCCGGTAAAACCGGGCCTTCCTTAAATAACCAACCAAACTTTAAATGATGAAAAACCAATACTTAAAGTTCTGAGGGAACCACCCCTCATAAAACAAAGCTACAACCGCTATTTTCCTCTGTAAAATATTTAACAACTTTTAACGATGGATTTAACACATCATTATGGAAGTGCTTAAAAAGGGAAGCCGACAGAGAAGAACAGAGATAAATCTTGAATACCCATAGGCCCGCCAAAATGAAGCTGAATAGGCCCTACAATGGTCTGCCTTCCCGCACCCACAAACCATCGCTGAATGGTTTGATTCGTATGCTCCTGATTTTGCTTTAACAGAGAATCTGAACCCAATCGCACCCAATGATATCCTGCCAAAAGGTACATTCCTTGCGAAGTCTCGTACTGACCTTGGAGGCCCAGCAAAGCGTAGTTAGGTGAGCTGAAGGATAAAAAATCCATGCCCGGTACAGGGACCACAGGATTAATCGAGGTGGCGCCCATCCCCCCCAAGAGGAAATCAAAAGTAGGGGCTGAATTTTGTCCCCAACGCATACCGGTACCTGCCCTCAAATTCAGGGCTGCATACCTGGTCAATGAAAAAACTTGGACAAGATTCAGCTCAGATCGACCGTAGGGGGTTGAGGTGCCCAGAAACTGAGCGGGTTTTACATACCAATGGTACTTAGCCTGTAAAGAGGTGCCTCGGGTGGGGAAAAAAGCATCGTCTAAATCGTCCAGCATCCAAAGTCCAAAAGCAGAAAAATGATGGCCATCCTCAAACGATGAACGGGAAAATTCTCGTGCCTCAAGACCTAAATCGAACAGATTAGTTTTGGTTCTGGCAGAAACCCACTGATGTGACCCTCCCAGCCTGAGCAGATGTTTGTCCTTAAGCGTCCACTGAGCATATACTTCAGAGGCCAAGGTTTTAAACTCTACCCCCAAAGAACCCAACACCGAAAGTCCCGGCCTTTGATAGCGATGTTCCAAGAGATTACCCGACACACTTTGCTGAACGTGGTAGTAATGCTGCCCCACCCCATAGGTCATCTGAGCACCTCTGTCGATATAATAATCGGCTTTATAGCGCAAGCGTTCTCCGATGATTAAATCAACCGCCAACACATCATCCTGAGCCAATACACCTTTTTGCGTTAGGTTGACCAATAAACCATTGCGCATCAAGGCGTCGTAGTGGGGGGTAAAACTGAGCGTTTGCTTTACGGGATTTTCGGTCAGCAGTAGGATTAATGTAGCCGATTGATGCGCCCCTTTGATCCGGTAGCGCAATGTCGCAAAATTTCCTGTGGCTGAAAGCCGATCTAAAGCAGTCTCAAGAGCTGCAAAATTCATGGAAACCCCTATGGGTAGATTTAATTTACCCAGCACATAAGGCAATGAGTAGTTTTTCAAACCCTCCACATCAATAGAAGCCAACTTGAGTTCTGGAACCGCTGGGGCATTCCTTGAGGTGTTTGTTTTTTTGGGGTTGGTCACTGACATGCGTTGCCAAATTTCACTGTACTTCGCTGCAGCCACACTCCCTTGAGCAATGGCATAGGGCAT
>DFSJ01000086.1 GCA_002378585.1 Flavobacteriaceae bacterium UBA3440
ATAAAAAGGGCTTTGAGTTCTGTGGCGTCACCGGGATTCATCCGACCGGCCAATACCAAACTCAACTGTTTGCGCCTTAGGGCGGCATCATAACGACTTTTTTCCAAATCTGTTTCTGGCAAGAGTTCGGGCACTACGGTAGGCGCACCAGATTCATCCACGGCGACAAAGGTGTAGATAGCCTCATTGGCCTTGAGGCGGGCACCGCTGACTCGATCTTCCATCCACACATCGATGTAGACCTCCATGGAAGTATTAAAGGCTCTTGAAACAGCAGCTTCAACCGTGACGACGCTACCTAAAGGTACGGGACGGTTAAAGGCCACGTGATTTACTGAGGCGGTTACCGTGATCCGACGGCTGTGTCTTCGCGCAGCAATGCTGGCCGCTCGGTCCATGCGGGCGAGCAATTCACCACCAAATAGGTTGTTGAGCGGATTGGTCTCAGATGGGAGGACCATATCAGTCATCGTGGTTCTGGACTCCGAGGGGGTCTTGGGGGGTAAGGACATCTTATGGGGTTTGTACAAGCAACCAAGCGTCTTTGGCTCCAAGCTTTTTCACTTGGTCCAGCAAGGCACGCGCCGTATTTTCTTGTGGATAGGCACCAAACACTACCTGGTGCAAACCAAATTTGTTTTGGCCTATGATCGCTGCATCCCCGTAGCCTTGTGCACGCAATTGATTTAGTTTCTTGGCTGCGTTTTGTTCCATTTTAAATGCGCCAGCCACGACTGAGTAAACAGGGGCAGATGATTCTGCTGCCTCGGAGACTTCAGCTTTCAGAGATAGGGCAGGAAGGGTCGTTGGGTTTTGGTAGAAAAAGGTCGCTTCATGGATTTCACGCTCCAGGGCGATACCTGCTTCTTTTTGTGCCCAAGCTAGGTTTTGGCGGTAGGTATTGTTTTGATACACACCCAGGGAAGTAGCTATGGCGATCATCCCTACAGCCGCGTATTGCCTCCAAGGACGCATAGAAACCACTGGTTTTTCTGGCGTCTCGATCGATTGAGCCACCACCGGTAAATCGGCTGCTTTAGCGGCCAATGGATCCGACTGAACCGCAGATAGACCAAAAGCAGCACTGAGGTAGTTGGTGGTTTTGTAGGACTCAAACTGAAGCTTACCATTTTTCGAGACACTGATGTGCCCTAGTTCGGCCAAATCCAGGCTACTGCCTTGGGCTAAGGCGGTTTCCCACTCACTGACCGATTGCGCGACAAATTTCATGGCGTCGTCGTACGAAACCCCTTGGCAACTGGCGACATAAGCCACCAATAACCCGTCACCGATCTTTATCTGCTCATTAAAGGATATGGCTTTGCTGGGCGGATAAAAGGTGTGAGTTTTGGGAGAAAATACCGCAGAAATATTATGGGTTAAGAACGCCCCGAAACCTGGTACAACTACACATTGGTGTCTGTAGAGCAAGGGCGTGATGTAGGTGGTTAACGACATAAAGCAAAGATGTAAAATTTTTATGGGCACACAAACCCCTTTGAGCGAAAATTATAAACAATATCCCGTTGATTTGCCCTGTGATGAAAACGAAGCCCTAGCCTTGTTGCGCATGCAAACGGCTCGAGGACTCGGCATCCAAAGCGCCCACCTTTTGTTGGCTCTATGCGGCACCGCTCAAGCCTTATGGAACCCTCAAAACGAGGATCAGCAACAGGCGCGCGATTTAGCGCAGACAAAATTTCCAGACCTGTTTTCAACCTCGACGGAGCAGCGAGCCCTCAGGGAATGGGCGCGCGTCCAGTCCCTAGGCCTGTGGACTTGGTCCCTCACCTTGGGCCCTTACCCACACAACCTAAAACAGTGCCCCGACGCACCCCTGATACTCTTCGGTCAGGGGCCCTTGAATGCGCTTGGGCTTAACCACCCACATCGGCACAGGAAATTGATTTCCGTGGTGGGAACCCGGAGCATGACCCCATACGGGCAGGATTTTTTGATTGATTTTATGGCTGATTTAGCCACCACGGGGGTAATTGTAGTCAGTGGACTAGCCCAAGGAGTGGATATATGCGCTCAATTGCAGGCCCATAAAAACGGATTGCCAACCATCTCCTGTTTGGCCCACGGAATGCATCAAATTTATCCAGCTCACCACAAAAAACACCTCCCGCTGCTATTGGAACAGGGTGGGTTGATTACGGAATATTGGTATGGGGAACGCGCTCAGCCCGCTCAATTTGTGCGCAGAAACAGGATTATTGCGGGCCTGTCCGAAGTGACGCTGGTGGTTGAATCTCCCCGAAAAGGAGGCAGTATGATTACGGCTCACCTGGCCAAATCCTATGAAAGAACGCTTTGTGCCGTTCCAGGAAGAACGAGTGACCTCAACAGTGCCGGGTGTTTGGATGTGCTGGCCAAACCAGATTACGCCCATCTAGTCAGGCACGCCGCTGACTTATTTCGCCACATGGGGTGGGATGATTTTGTGCCTCAGACCAGAAAACAGGTGGTTCCAGAACTGAATTTGGCGCAACAAGATGTGTTGCGCGCCCTGCGCCAGCGAGGGCGCGCAACGGCAGACCACTTGTCGGTGGACACCCACAGGCCGGTGTCCGAAGTGATGGGGATATTGTTGGGGTTGGAAATAGCTGAGGTGCTGTACCGAGTAGAGGGCGGGTGGTTTGTACCCAAAACAGCTCGTAACTAGTACCCTAGTTTTTCGCGTACGCGATCCAGCACCCCTTGGGCGACCAATCGAGCTTTGGCCGCACCCACCGATAGGGCCTCATCGATCTCATTTGGGTGTTCCATATAGTGAGCAAATCGGGCTCTAGGCGCGGCAAACCGCTCAAGAACTGCGTCGAGCAGGGCTTTTTTTGCATGGCCAAATCCATACCCTCCTGCCAAGTATTGGGCCCGCATTTCTGCGACCTGATCCTTGTCGGCGATGTGTTGGTACAGGGCAAATACCGCACAGGTATCCGGATTCTTGGGCTCTTCCAAGGGCGTGCTGTCGGTTAAGATTCCCATAATCTGCTTTTTTAGGTCTTTCTCCGGCAGGAAAATATCGATCGTGTTTCCTTTGCTTTTGCTCATCTTACCCCCATCAGTCCCGGGGATGTACATGGTGTCCTCTTGAACCTTGGCCTCAGGAAGCACAAATGTTTCGCCGAACTGGGCGTGAAAACGCATGGCGACGTCACGGGTCATTTCTAGGTGTTGCAACTGGTCTTTACCTACGGGCACATAGGCAGCGTCGTAGATCAAAATGTCTGCAGCCATCAACATCGGGTAGCTAAACAAACCCGCATTGACGTCTTCAAGCCTATCGGCTTTGTCTTTAAACGAATGGGCCAGGGTCAGTCTTTGATAGGGAAAAAAGCAGCTGAGGTACCAGGCTAGTTCAGTAACAATCGGCACATCACTCTGTTTGTAAAACACTGTTTTGTCCACATCTAAACCAAAAGCCAGCCAGGTAGCCGCCGTGGCTCGGGTATTAAAGCGCAACTGTTCCGCGTCTTTGATCTGGGTGAGCGAATGCAGGTCAGCAATAAACAAAAACGAGTCGTTTTCCGGTTTTTGTGCCCAGGTCAATGCAGGTATAATCGCTCCCAAAATATTGCCTAAATGCGGGGTTCCAGTGCTTTGAATGCCAGTGAGAATGCGCGCCATAACGTGTAAATGAATGGCCCAAATATAGGGATAAATTCCGATGACCGATTCCGACTTCATTTCACCGGGGGCGTTTTAGATGCCAATAAAAAATACTACCTTAGCTGACCTAAAAACAACGCCATGAGCAACGAAAAAGAAGCCAAGCTTAAAGCCCTGAAACTCACCTTAGACAAACTGGATAAGACCTACGGAAAAGGTGCGGTGATGATGTTGGGAGACACGGTCGCCCAAGAAGTTGAAGTGATTCCATCGGGATCGATCGGTTTGGATTTGGCCTTGGGAGTGGGTGGATACCCCAAAGGGCGCGTTGTTGAAATTTATGGCCCTGAATCATCAGGTAAAACTACCTTGACGCTTCACGCGATGGCCGAAGCTCAAAAACAAGGAGGAATTGCTGCATTTATCGATGCAGAGCACGCCTTTGATCGTTTTTATGCCCAAAAGTTAGGGGTAGACGTAGATAATTTAATTATTTCTCAACCGGACAATGGGGAACAAGCCCTAGAAATCGCGGACAACTTGATTCGTTCAGGAGCTGTAGATATCGTGGTGATCGACTCTGTGGCGGCTTTGACTCCGAAGAGTGAAATTGAAGGGGAAATGGGAGATTCAAAAATGGGATTACACGCTCGTTTGATGTCTCAAGCCTTGAGAAAATTGACGGCCAGTATTTCTAAAACCAATTGTACAGTTATATTCATCAACCAGTTGCGCGAAAAGATCGGAGTGATGTTTGGCAACCCAGAAACCACTACGGGGGGTAATGCGCTTAAATTCTACGCCTCAGTGCGTTTGGATATTCGCAAATCTACTCAGATCAAAGACAATGACGGCAACGTAATCGGAAACAAAACTCGGGTGAAAGTGGTGAAAAACAAAGTAGCCCCTCCATTCCAAACCGCTGAATTTGATATTTTATACGGGGAAGGAGTTTCGTTGATGGGCGAGGTAATCGACTTAGGTGTCGAGTATGAAATCATTAAAAAGAGCGGTTCTTGGTTCAGTTATGGAGACACCAAAATAGGACAAGGACGCGACGCGGTGAGAGCGATGTTGATCGACAATCCAGAATTGTTGGAAGAACTTCAAGCCAAGATTGTTGAAGTAATCAAAGCGTTGCGCAAATAATCCAATGACGGTCGGACCTGGCGACCGGAAATAAACAGAACAGCAGATTATGGCGTGTGGTAATTGTGGAACTTCCTCAGACGGAACCCCAAGGGGCTGTCAAAACAACGGAACTTGTGGTACCGATGGGTGCAACAAGCTCACGGTATTTGATTGGCTAGCCAATATGTCACTGCCTGCTGAAGAAGCGGCTTTCGACTGTGTTGAGGTGCGCTTTAAAAACGCTCGAAAGGAGTTTTACCGCAACGAAGATCGTTTGCCTTTGGCGGTAGGTGATGTTGTAGCTACTCAAGCCAAAGCCGGGCACGATATCGGCATCGTGACCTTGACAGGTCCTTTGGTGCGCATACAGATGGACAAAAAGAAGGTGGATTACAAGGACTCAGGTCTGTTTAAAATTTACCGAAAAGCCAACCAAAAAGACATCGAGATCTGGCAGAATGCCCGAAATCGAGAAGAAGAGATTAAGAAGGGGGCCAGAGAGTTGGCGATCGCCCTCAAACTGGAGATGAAGCTCTCCGATGTTGAGTTTCAAGGCGATGCCTCGAAGGCTACTTTTTATTACACCTCAGAAGAGCGCGTCGATTTCAGGCAGTTGATCAAGGACATGGCCAAGGCCTTTAACATCCGAATCGAGATGCGCCAGATCGGATTGCGCCAAGAAGCCCAACGCTTAGGGGGCATCGGTTCCTGTGGGCGAGAGTTATGCTGTTCTACTTGGCTGACCGATTTCAGATCGGTAGGGACTGCTGCAGCCCGCTACCAACAGCTGTCGCTCAATCCCCAAAAACTAGCCGGTCAATGCGGGAAGCTGAAGTGCTGCCTCAACTACGAATTGGATGTTTACGTGGACGCGCTTAAGGATTTTCC
>DFSJ01000145.1 GCA_002378585.1 Flavobacteriaceae bacterium UBA3440
GACACTCAGGTTCCCGTGCATTTCTCTTTTTCAGATCCATCCATGTTTTTTCCTAGGGTAGGTGGAGTCCAAACCATGTCCAATGGAAACCTACTGATAACGGAGGGGGATTATGGATTTTGGGAGGTAAATCCTCAAGGATTAGTCGTTTGGAAATACGATGGTTTAGGGGTGAGTTTTTGGCGCGGCATGTATGTGCCTACGAATCACCCAGCATTGTCTAAGTTGTCGGCAAACTAGTCATTACGCCCCTTAAGTCCTGCCTTTATCTGTTCAGCCCATACCTGGTATCCCGCCCGGGAAAGGTGAAGTCCATCCTCGATAAACAAGTGATTTTGCGGTAGTCCATCCGCTCCAAATACCGCCTGGCGGGTTGGGATAAAGAAACGATTGGGCGTTTTCTCTGCCCAAGATTGAATCAAGTCATTGGCCTGGCTTATTTCTGGCCAAAGTGTCCATCTACTGGGTGATGGCGTGATTTCAATAAAGTACAAGGGTATGTTGGGGTGAAGTTTTTCCACTTGATCGGAGAATTTTTGGGCTAGACGCAACACCTTTTGAGGAGTTATTTTGGGTTTTGGGTCCCCCCATGGATGTTCGATGTCATTGGCCACAAAACAAAGAATTGCTCGAGCATTTTTGTGGGGTGTAATCAGGGTTTGGGTGTGGTGAATTAAGTCGTAGTAGTGCGCCCCTCCATAGCCCCGTTTAACGGTGTTATATGGCTTCATGTCCGATTCCATATCGTCCCAGAGTCTGATGCTGGAACTGCCGACAAATAATAGGTAATCCCTTTGGGAAAAAGTTTGGTCTTGCTTGGCAAGTTGAGCTACTTCTTGGGCAAAATCATTTTTATGGGCTCTGTACGTATAGGTGGGTCCGCATTGTACCAAGACGAAGGCCAATGCTAAAATGATCCATTGTTTCATGGGAGAAGTATTTTCCTAAAGATAAACAAAACTACTAGACCCCAAAAAGCCCCACGCCCGAGGGGCGTTTAAGCAGCCATCCGGTTAAAGATTTTCTGGTTTTATGCGCCGGAAGTACCTCGTGCAATACCAAATCCGATCGAAACAAAACAGCTCTATTAAAAACAGGCTCAATGTCTTTACACACAGGCTCGTGAATGCGCAACTGTCCGCCGTGTTCTGGAATCCAATTCCGATTTAGGTAGATAACCAAGGAAAGCATGCGGTTGTTTCGCGCTTTAAATTGATCTAAGTGGGGCTTGTAAAACCCTCCAGGAGGATATTGTGCTAAGTGAAACTCAAACCCTTCTAGCGATAGAAATAGTTCCTGGGCGACCAAGCCCTTTAGTTCTTCGATTAATTCAAAAAAAGGATTGAGTTGAGGGTGTTGCATTTGATCGATCCAGCAGATGAAGTCAGATCGAATTTCAGCCAGTCTCTGTTCTTCAAAGGCTGTTCCAATTTTGGCCGGTGCCAATGCGCCCTCTGCCAACTGAACATCAAAAAAATCATCCACTAAAGTCAATATTGAAGCGGGGAGGAAATCCTCCATCACCACTAAAGAGTCTTCTGCGAGCTGATCGAGCCAACAGGCCCATTGTTCAGCACTATAGTAAGGTTGCATCGTGGCCCCACCAAGAATCGAACTTGGATTTAGCGTTTAGGAAACGCTCGTTCTATCCGTTGAACTATAGGGCCTAGGAGGGCAAAAATAGTCAAATTACCGCTTGTCAAAGCGGGTAATCGACTTCTGGACAGGTCTATTTTGTATCTTTCTTCTCAAAAGACTGTCATGAAGCGTATGCTATGCTCCCTGTGGGCCATTGTGTTGTTGAGTTCCTGGGTTTATGCCCAGGAGTTATCCAATAATTTTACCGAAAAAGAATGGCAAATGGGGCCCCTAGGGGGAATGTTGACTGTTCCTCATCAGCCTATTTCGACCAACACGGCTGTGTTGTTAATCGCTGGTTCAGGTCCTACAGATCGGGATGGAAATCAAGCCATGATGCAAAACAACAGCTTGCGGTTTTTGGCTGAAGGTTGGTCAGATGCAGGTTTTACTGTATTTAGATTTGATAAAAGAGGTATTGGTTCTTCTGCTTCAGCTGAGATCAAGGAGGCGGATATCCGTTTTCAAGACTTTGTCACAGACGCAGTTGCTTGGGGCAATAAACTGCATGCTGAAGGATATACTCATTTAGTGGTTGCAGGACATAGCGAAGGGGCATTGGTGGCAACACTGGCGGCCCAACAACTTAAGGGGGTTGTCGGAGTGATCAGTTTATCGGGAGCTGGAAGACCTGCCTCTGCTGTGATCCGAAGTCAGTTACTCAAACAGCCTAAGGAAGTTCAAGATTTAGCTTTTCCGGTTTTAGATTCTTTAGTTCAAGGCAAGCAGGTTCCTGACGTCTCTCCTTGGCTTTGGTCGCTTTTTCGACCCTCAGTTCAGCCGTATTTGATTTCCTGGTTTGCCCTTGATCCAGCAGATGAAGTAGCTCGTTTGGAAGTGCCGGTCTTAGTAACTCAAGGCGATCAAGATCTTCAAGTAATGATGGAAGACGCGGAAAAGCTTGCTCAAGCCAATAAAGCGGCTGTTTTGACACCAATCAAAGGAATGAACCATGTGCTTAAACAAGTAATTGAAGGAGATATTCAGGATAATTGGAAGTCATATTCAGACTCAGTCAGGCCCATTCAGCCTGAACTGCTTCAGCGGACTTTAGAATATCTGAAAAGCCTCCAGACCAATAGAATGTGATTTATTCAGCGGTCTTGGTTGGTTGATAAACGCGTACGTAATCTACCTCCATTTGGTCTTGGCTAAAGTTGGGATCGACTGCCCCGCCTAGATTTCCACCCATAGCTACGTTGAGCAGTAGGAATTGATCCTTGTTAAAGGGCCAATTGGCTTCATTTTTATTTTCTGGGTTGTAGGTGAAGAATACGATGTCATCTACCGTGAAATCTATTTTTTCTGGAGTCCAAATCATCCCATATACGTGGAAGTTCTCTGTCACATCACTGACATTTACCTGTTTTAAAGCTGGATCATTTCCATAGCGCGCAGGAACGTGGATTGCGCTTTGAACCATCAGGTGGTTTTCAAAAAGCTGTTCCATAATGTCGATCTCCCCGCATGCAGGCCATCCTACCTGCTCTAAATTGCTTCCCAGAGACCAGATTGCTGGCCAGGTACCTGCAGCACGTGGTAGTTTAGCGCGAACCTCTACTTTTCCGTAAGTGAATTTCAGCTTGCTGTTCATGCGTGCTGAAGTGTATGATTTTGTAGTGCCTGTTGAGTTGTATTCTTCTTTTTTGGCGACAATTTTTAGCGTGCCATCACTTATATAAGAATTTTCTGTTCGTTGAGTGTAGTGCTGCAATTCGCCGTTATACCAGTTTCCATTTTCAGGAGCTATGGTTTCAAAAAACCATTTTTCGGTGTCCGGTAGACCAGTTCCTTCAAACTCATCGGCCCATAGTAGGGTATACCCTTCAGGAGCTTCCGTGTTTTCTTTTTCGTTTTGATTCACACATCCGGTGAATAATAGGGTGCTGAACGCGATAGCCCCAAGGCTCATTAGTTTAGTTTTCATAAACGCGAATATAATCGATCATCAATTTGTCTGTGGAAAACCCACTAGGAAT
>DFSJ01000049.1 GCA_002378585.1 Flavobacteriaceae bacterium UBA3440
AATGCTCAATTCGAAGGGTTAAACACATTTGCTGGAGGCTTAAACAACACCACTATGGGATTCCAGGCCATCAATACCAGCAGTGATGATTTCAATTTCACCAACTCTAGCTGGAATGGTACTTGGAACTATCTGTATTCAGGACCACTCAAAGATCTTGAAGAAATGATTAATGCGGCTGATCCTGAACTCAACCCAAGATACTTAGGTATAGCTCAGTTGATGAAAGCCTACTATTTCACCACTATGGTGGATCTATGGGGTGATCTTCCTTACAGTGAAGCATTTAAAGGGAATGATCCAAATGGTCAAAACACCCAGCCTGTTTATGACAAAGGTGCTGATATCTATGCCGATGCCTTTAGATTGATCGATGAAGCGATTGTTAACTTGGGTAAAACTCAAGCGGCTTCTGTAAAAGGGGATATTATCTATGGAGGTAGTAATACCAAGTGGATCAAAATGGCCAAATCACTTAAGTTGAAGCTCTTGATCAACACAAGAAATGTACAAAATAACACTGCTGCCATTCAAGAATTGATCACAGCTGGTGGGTTAATCACTGCTGCAGCCGATGATTTCCAATTGCGTTTCGGTAACCTTGCCAACCCTGATAACCGTCACCCAATGTACCAATCAGGTTATGCAGGTGGTGAAGCGGGTTACTCCTATTTTGGGCATCAATTGATGTACGAAATGTTAAAGAACCGCGATCCTAGAGCCCCTTTCTACTTCAAGAGACAAACTACTACAATTCTTGATCCAGAAGAGCCTACTGATAAACAAACTTTGCCATGTTCTCAAAGAGCTGATTGCACTTATGGTTACTTCGTGTTAAGCGCTTTAGTAACCGATGGAGTATTTGGTAAGACTCCTGCTCAAATTTCAGATAAGGAAAAAGCTTACTTAGCTGGTTACTTTGGTAGAGATCGCTCTGACCCATCTGGTATTCCAAACGACAACCCGTTGAGAACAACAGTAGGTGCTTATCCAGCAGCTGGATTGTTCGATGCTACTGCAAGCTTAACTGGAGGTAACAAATTTGGAAAAGGTGACGGAATCTTCCCGATTATCACTTCTTGGATGGTTAAATTCTATATGTTAGAGGCACAAATCGCTTTAGGTGTGAATACAGGAATGACTGAGTCTGCACTTTTAGAAAGCGCTTTAAATGACCAAATGACTAAAGTTATTGCAGTGGGTACGGCTGCCGACCCTGCAGCTTCAAGCAACATTGACACATGGAATGCGACGTACACACAATGGCCATCGACATTGGTGTTTAAAAACAAAACCAATTACCTAGCAGGAATCACCGGTGCATATCCAACGGCAGGTACTGCAACTCAGAGATTAGGGTACGTGTTAAAAGAAGCATGGTTTGCTAACTTTGGAAATGGTTTTGAAGGCTACAATTCATTCAGAAGAACAGGATTGCCCGCTGATATTCAAGCTCCGCTTCAAATCCCACGACAGTATGCATTGAGCTTCCCTTATGCACAAGACGAGGTAAACTTGAACAGCAATACACCATCAAAAGTGTACGACTCACCAAGTGCTGCCATTTTCTGGGATACTCTTAAATTCCAATTTTAATTATACTAAAAGCTAATAGACATGAAAAAATATACTAAATATCTATTATCCTTAATGGCGGTTGGAATTACCCTTCAATCGTGTAAGGACGAAGATTTGGTGATCCTACCAGAATGGGAATCAGCAGTTCACGGTTATGCCGTAGTTAATGGAGTAACCACAGATTTCAAAAGGGGAGATGCCTCAGTTAATGTGAGCTTTGACCTGAAATGGAAATCCATTGACCAGAAAAATACTGTAACTAAAATTGATTTGTACGTTCTATTCAATGAAAGCTACAAAGACATTGACGGAAACAACAAAACTATAAAACATGGTGGTGACGCCGGTAAATTGGTTAAAACCTTTACTGGTGGAGATGTACCTGCAGAAAATACAGTAAAAACATTCACCATTACTCAGGAAGATGTTTATGCAGCTTACTCTAGCGCTAGCTATGATTACGGTTTTGGAAGTGGTACAGTTTCTGTATTCGCTAACCCATTAAAACCATCAAGAAACGCAACTAGCAACAAATTCATCCCTGGTGACACATTTACCCTTAAATGGATTTTCACCACAGAAGATGGTCGCGTTTTTGATTCATGGTCTCCTTCTGTATGTTCAGAATTCCCAGAAGCCAACTGTCAAAAAGATTGGACTGTTGTTTGTGCGAAAACTATTGAACAAAGAACAGGTGACTGGACCATATTCATGGAGGACTTATACGGAGATGGATGGCAAGGTGGAAAAGTTCAAGCATGGGTAGATGGGGAATTGTTCGAAGAAGTTGGACTAAATAGCCGTTGGGACGGTGGTGAATGGGTGAATGAGGATACAGTGACCATTTCAATTCCTGCTGGATCAACCTCACTTGTTTTCAAATGGACTGATGACGATTACAATAGTGAATGTCACTTCACTATCAGAAATCCTAATGGAAATCTGCTAGCGGACATTTCAGGTCCTTCAGCTGGTGAAATCAAACTTGATCTTTGCAACGAGTAATCAAAGACAAATTGACTAAAAAAGGCCACCCTATGGGTGGCCTTTTTGTTTTATATCTAATGTACATCAATAGTAGTACATCACTAAGTTCATCATTTCATCAGTTGAATTCCAACCGTAGGTAACATCTTTGGGAGGTGATGTTGGGTTCAGTGAATTGGATGATGTGTTGTCGAATGTAGCCGTCATCAACAACAATGTACCCTTAGGTAGGAAAACAGGGGATTCATACATATAAGTGCTTTGCCAATTGTAATCCCACTCGGGAATACTAATTAACGGTACCTGAGTTTGGTCCGGTAAAATGGCCAATGCAGTCATGCTCTTACCCAAAAAATGCATATGAGGCAATAGAGAGACAACATTCATGTCTTCTTCTAAAACTTTACTCACATAAAACGTAGGTGAAGTTTCCGCACGAATAACAAAAGGTTGGTTGGCTATATCCTCTTCACGAATAGATAGACTTTTAATCAAATGCTTCACAGGAACATCAGATAAATAAAGATGCACCTCAGAGAGATCTGTAGCTACTTCTGAAGAAGGAGCGTAATGTATGTTGAAAATCAGATCAGCGCCTTGGGGAATTAATTTGGCAGTTCCTGACGGATACGCAACAGGGGTATTTCCTGGCACCCATCCGTATAAAAACTCATCCATGAGGGGTTTAGTTTGAAAAACCAATGATCTGGGATCAAACTCCGAAAGTCCTTCTATGCCAGAGGTTTGCCCAGAGGTATCTACCATAATTCGACTGTGGTGAACATACCGTTTGTTACCTGCTACAAAAGCTATTGCAGAGATATACACATCGCGGTCTAGATGAGTAGGCACATGAAAAAAACGGTAATCCTCAATTCCCTTGGCGGACAACTGATAAGAACTGTTCATCCGAAATACCAGATCAGGTTTGGCATACGCTGTTGAATGATAATCAACAGGGCTTTGGGAGGACTCCTCTCCCCTTTTCATTCCTTGCGTCACCCAAAGTTGAATTTGATTAATCTCCTGATCTGTAAGAATTCGCTCATTCTTAAAATGACTAAAGGAGGGATCCGCCTTCCAGGGCGGCATATACTTTGTTTTGGTCACGTGGGCAATGAACTTTCCCCTTTTTTGAACGTCAGCGTATGTGGTGAGCGGAAAAGGGCCGTATCCACCACTGCGGTGGCAGGAAATACAGTTTTTCTGAATAATAGGCGCAATGTGTTGTTCATAGTTTACCTCCTGAGCATGAGTATAACTCAGAAAAAAACAAAAGAAAAATGCGGGTAAATATCTATTGACCATGATGGTGTGTAGTACTTAATTCAAGAAAACAACCAACGGCTTTGGTTTTTTTATTCTTTACTTCTTCTCCTTGTTTAATCGCTAAATAAGCCTCCAAAAGATAGTGTTCACTTGGGACTTTTCTATTTCTGCCTAAACTAATAAACCAGTTGTCTATGGCGCCTGAGTATACTACTCTGTCAAAGCGATCAATTAAAAAAACTTCAGGCGTGATCTCCACCTTGTATTTGAGAGCCCATCGATGATCTTTGTCAAAAACCAGGGGGAATTCAACACCGAAACGATCCCCAAACTCGGTTAGTTTAGCTTCCGAAGTGTTTTCTTGAAAAACACCAACAATATTCATATCAGGATGGAGATCATTGAGTTCGTTGAGTCTGTAAATATACTTTTGAGAAACAGGACACTCAACCGCCATAAAGACATAAGTCTTAACTGGTTCAACCACTTTAGCATAAGTAAATAATGAGCTATAACTAATAAAACCTGTTATAAAGCTAAGTAGCGTGGTAAACAACATATTCATTTTTCGGGTGAATCAAATTAAATGTTGAAGGAAAAAACCAAAATTGGAAAAAGATAACCAAAATATTTTCTTAGTTAAAGTATCAAAATTAACAAGAAGTACATCATTCAATGATATAAATACTGAAATGTACTCTTTGAATGCAATAATTATCATAAAATATGTTAAGTTTGCGATGATTTTGTTTAACTAAACCCACTCAAATGAAAACAAAAGTTAAAGGATTGCTGGCGTTTTTGCTGGTATTTGCTGTGCAAATAGCCTTTGCACAAACCAAAACGGTTTCCGGATTGGTATCTGACCAAGATGGCGCTCCCTTACCAGGTGCTACTGTATTGGTAAAAGGAACCAACAAAGGAACTACAACAGATTTCGATGGTAATTTCTCGATCAGCGCAGCACAGGGCGATGTCTTGGTGTTTAGTTTTATCGGGTATGTCACCAAAGAGGTATCTGTAGGAAACTCTAGCCAACTAAATGTTTCACTAGCTCAAGACGCTCAGGCACTTGAAGAAGTGATCGTTACAGGTTTTGGTGATGTGTCTAAAAAGTCATTTGCTGGATCTGCGAAAGTAGTTGCTGGTGAAAACGTATCACAAAAGTCATTTACCAACGTATCTCAAGCTCTAGCTGGAGAGGTTGCTGGTGTGGCTGTGTTTAACACTTCTGGTCAGCCAGGTTCAACATCTACTGTGCGTATTAGAGGTTTTGGTTCCGTAAGTGGAAGCCAAGCTCCTTTGTACATCGTTGATGATGCTCCATTTGGCGGAAGTTTAAATGACATTAACCCAAATGATATTAAATCGATTACTGTACTTAAAGATGCTTCTGCAACTTCATTGTACGGTGCTCGTGGTGCTAACGGGGTTATTGTAATCACCACTAAAAGAGGTAAAGACGCTGGTAACAGCATCAATGTACAAGTTAAAACAGGTACCAACTACCAAGGTGTTGCCCGTTACGAAACCATTCGTTCTCCAGAAGAATACATTGGAATTGCCTGGGACGGTGTATACCAAAGAGGCTTGAGAGCTGCAAACGCAACAACTGCCTCTGCAACTGCCTATGCCAACGCCAACTTGTTTGAAATCCCAGGTGGAGGTCCAGTATCAGATTTGCCTACTATCTACAACATGTGGAACGTTCCTTCACTAGCCAACGGCAACGTGGATGTAGCGGCGTTGATTGACCCAGCAACTGGAACTGTACGTCCAGGTGTAACCAGAAAATACACACCAGAAAGCTGGGGAGACTACACGTTCCAGGATGCCAACAGGAATGAAGTCATCATGACTATTTCTAATGTAGGTGAGAACTCTTCTGTGTATACTTCATTTGGATTTATTGATGATATCGGATACGCTACCAACACTGACTTTAGCCGTTTAAACGGACGTGTTGCTGCCACCCATAAAATCAAAGATTTTATCGATGTGAACACCACATTGAACTACACCCAAAGTGAGTCTAACAACAACGGTACAGGTTCATC
>DFSJ01000147.1:0-1865 GCA_002378585.1 Flavobacteriaceae bacterium UBA3440
GCAAACACATAAAATGCACCAACTAAAGAATAATCTCTTTCTCGGGGCTGAAAAATAGGCGGGTTGGTGTAAAACTGAATGGCCAATCCGGTAAATAGGAAGAATACCATCAACACCCAAAATTGTTTTTTATCCTTTTTGAACTGATAAGCGATTCCCATCAAGGCTAGCAAAAAGGGCAAGAAATAATACGTGTTGCGTCCCTTGTTTTGGGCTATGTCTTCCGGAAGATTTTCTTGGGTACCCAGACGATAACTATCTATCCAATTAATCCCGCTTAACCAATTTCCGTGGTTGTCATACCTGCCTTGAACGTCGTCTTGTTTGCCCACAAAATTCCACATCAGGTACCTCCAGAACATATAATTGAATTGAAAATCAACCATATAGGTCAGGTTGTCTGAAAGGGAGGGTGGCTGAATGTCTATATAAGGACCTAATTCTTTGAGTATGCTGATCAATTCGCTAGCTCCATAAGCACCTGAGGAAACATTTTTTCTCACCTCAGCAATGGCTGTTTGCAAATCTTTATTGCCCGCATATTCCGGTTTTGCCGTAAAAACAGGCGCACCGTAGTAGGTGATGTAGTTTTCGGCGTTTTGTTCACTCCACATTCTGGGTAAAAAGCCCGTGTGCTTGGGGTCAGCGCCACGCCCTGCGTTTTTATACGCATTGACAATTTCGTATTTCCCCGTGGTATAGTTCTTTTCGTATTTGGGTTTATCGTCCTTATCTACCCCATCACTCGAAAACAAATTGGTGTAGTAGGCACCGAAAAAAGGGCTGTCCACACCCGGGTATTGTTCCCTGTTGTAGTAGGCAAGTAGTGATCTCGCATCAGAAGGGTCATTTTCATTGACCACCACCTGAGCATTGGCCCGGATGGGCAACATTAACCAGGTGGAGAATCCCAGAAGCAAGAACAAGGCGCAAAGGACAGCAGTATGTGCCGAACGAAGTGACTTTCTGGATGTATAGCGAAGCGCCCAGACAAATCCCAGGGATATAAGAAGTCCCAGTAATAATGATCCTCCATTAAACGGAAGCCCAAATTCATTGACAAAAAACACTTCAGCCCAACCGAACGCTTTGAGTACATAGGTCAAAGAAAATTTATACACTAAGAGTAGGGTAGCCACTGAAGCAGCATTGGCCAGGGCAAAGTTTTTAATCGTGGTGGTAGGGTATCTCTTGAAGTAATACAGCAGACCTATAGAGGGAATGGCCAGAAAGCCCATAAATTGAATGCCAAAGGTGAGACCTATGATGAACCAAATCAGCACCAACCATCTATTTCCTCTGGGACTATCGATTTCGTCCACCCATTTAAGTCCGAGCCAGAGCAATAGGGCCATGATTAAACTAGCCATGGCATATACTTCAGTTTCCGTGGCATTGAACCAAAAACTATCTGTTGTGGCAAATCCCAAAGCACCTACGAGTCCGCTGCCTAATAGAGCTATGTATTTTCTGGAGGACCAGGTTGTTTGTGGATTGAGTAACAACCCCAAACGGGTAATAGTCCAAAACATAAACAGTATAGTGAAGGCGCTAGAGAACGCGGAAACCGCATTAACCATCAGAGCCACGTGTTGTGCATCGATGGCAAATAGGGCGAAAAACGCACCGATCATCTGTAATAGTGGTGCCCCTGGGGGGTGGCCTACTTGAAGTTTGGCGGAAGTGGAAATGTATTCGCCAGCGTCCCAAAAACTGCCGGTGGGTTCAATGGTAAGTCCGTAAATGCACAAAGCAATAGCAAAACTAATCCAGCCCAAGCGGCGGTTCCAGACCTCAAATAACTGTGGTGTCATGTGTATAAATTGAGGCACAAACATAATGAAAAAACCCTGAGTTTCCTCAGG
>DFSJ01000147.1:2165-6569 GCA_002378585.1 Flavobacteriaceae bacterium UBA3440
GTTTCGTTGTTGGCCTACTAGGACTCGAACCTAGAACGACTGAACCAAAATCAGCTGTGTTACCAATTACACCATAAGCCAATGCGGGTGCAAATTTAATACAAAGTTTTATTTTGACAAGAAAAGCGGATTTATTTTTTGGATCTATTGGTTTTGGAGATCTAAATAATTGACGTATATTTGCCCAGTAAATGAAAAGTAACAGCGAGAGGGGACATTAGTCCCCTCTTTTATTACACAAATATGACGTTTAAAGAGCGCGTACAAGAGTTGCTTAATCAGGGTTTGGAAACTCACCCTCACTTGTTTTTGATCGATTTCACAGTAGGCGCAGATCAAAAAATAAATGTTGTTTTGGATGGGGATCAAGGAGTCACCCTTCAGGATTGCATGGACATTTCAAGAGCCATTGAACATCAGTTGGATCGAGAGGAGTTTGATTTTGCCTTAGAGGTGGCCTCCGCAGGAGCGACCGCCCCGCTTAAATTGGCGAGACAGTACGCCAAAAATATTGGCAGAACCCTTTCGGTTCAAACAGCCGATCAAAAAGTGGAGGCGGAACTGGTTGAAGCTGATGAATCGACGATTCTGCTTCGCTGGCAAGCCAGAGAGCCCAAGCCGATAGGCAAAGGAAAGCATACAGTAGAAAAGGAATGGAACGTTCCTATTTCAGAGATTATAGAAGCAAAAGTGATTATCAAATTTTAATTGTAGAGCAAGATGGAAAATATTGCACTCATTGAATCTTTTTCTGAGTTTAAAGACGACAAGTTTATCGACAGAGTAACGCTGATGGCGATACTTGAAGAGGTGTTTAGAAGCGCCTTAAAAAAGAAGTTCGGTTCGGATGACAACTTCGATATCATCATCAACCCGGATAAAGGGGATTTGGAAATCTGGAGAAATCGTGTGGTCGTAGAGGATGGCGCTGTGGAAGATCCCAACGAGGAAATTTCTTTGACGGAAGCCAGAAAAATTGAACCTGATTTTGAAGTAGGTGAGGATGTTTCCGAGGAAGTGAAATTGATCGACCTAGGCCGTCGCGCTATTTTGGCCTTGCGTCAGAACCTAATCGCCAAGATCCACGAACACGACAACACTACTTTGTACAAGCAGTTTAAGGATCTAGAAGGCGAATTGTATACCGCCGAAGTACACCATATCCGTCATCAAGCCATTATTTTGTTGGATGATGAAGGCAATGAAATTATTTTGCCTAAAGACAAACAGATTCCTTCTGATTTCTTTAGAAAAGGGGACAACGTTCGTGGAATTATCGATTCAGTCGATTTGAAAGGAACGAAGCCTACGATCATTATGTCTAGAACATCGCCCAAGTTCTTGGAGGCGTTATTTGCCCAGGAAATACCCGAAGTTTTTGACGGTTTGATCACCATCAAAAAAGCAGTGCGTATTCCCGGCGAAAAAGCCAAAGTGGCCGTTGAATCATACGATGATCGCGTGGATCCAGTAGGGGCCTGTGTAGGTATGAAAGGTTCTAGAATTCACGGTATCGTTCGCGAGTTGGGCAACGAAAATATCGATGTTATCAACTGGACCAACAACCCTCAATTATTGGTTACTAGAGCATTGAGTCCTGCTCGAGTGAGTTCAGTGGTGCTTAATGATGAAAACAAAACTGCGCAAGTTTATTTAAAACCTGAGGAAGTTTCTAAGGCTATTGGTAGATCTGGGCACAATATCAGATTGGCTGGTCAGTTGACTGGTTATGAAATCGATGTATTTAGAGAAGGTGTTGAAGAAGATGTTGAATTGACCGAATTCTCCGACGAGATCGAAGCTTGGATCATCGATGAGCTCAAGAAAATCGGCTTGGATACGGCTCGTTCTGTATTGGAACAAGACGTAGCTGAATTGGCCCGACGAACCGACCTAGAAGAAGAAACCATTTTGGATGTCATCCGCATCCTTAAAGAAGAGTTAGAAGATTAAGCTATATTTGCAAACGGATAAGCAGCAAGGAACCAAATTTTATGGCAGAACAAGAAACGATTCGACTAAATAAAGTCCTCAGAGAACTGAATATATCGCTCGATAGAGCGGTAGATCACCTCTCTTCAAAGGGGTTTGACGTCGAGGCCCGTCCTACGACCAAAATTTCCCATGAAGTATATCAGGTGTTACTCGATGAGTTCCAGACTGATATGACTAAAAAAGTCGCGTCTCAAGAAGTTGGTGAGGAAAAACGCAAAGAAAAAGAAGCGCTTCGCATCCAACTTGAAAAAGAGTTAGAAGATAAAAGATTGGCCCAGGCTAAATCGGAGATCGTTCGCGCTAAATCCACCTTGGACAAACCCAAGATGGTGGGCAAGATTGATCTAAATCCGAAACCAGCCGCTCCAGAGCCTGAGGTGCCTGTAGTTAAAGAAGCTCCATCCGTTGAGGTGGTCGCTGAAGTGATTGAACAAAAAGAAGTAGAAGCACCAGTTGCTGACCCGGTTGTTGAGCCAGTGACCCCTGAAGTAGTCAATACGCCTGAGCCAGAAGCGGTTCCTAGTGAAGTTGCGGCTCCAGCTGAAGCGGAAGTACCCGAGCAGGAAGAATCCCAAACCTTTGAGACCAAATACCAAAAATTAACAGGTCCTAAGATCATGGGGGAGAAAATCGACCTCACTAAGTTTGATCGACCCAAGAAAAAACCTACGGCTGCCCAGAATGCTGAAGCAGACGCTAAAAAGAAAAGAAAACGCATCACCACCAAGCCTGGAGCTACTGGCGGTGCGCCAAACACACAAGATCGTTTTCGCCCCAAGCCTTCAGGAGCGCCTCGAGTGGAGCCTACGGAAGAAGATGTGCAAAAACAAGTGCGTGAAACACTGGAGAAGCTTCAAGGTAAAACCAAAAAAGGCAAGGGAGCTAAGTACCGTCGAGACAAAAGAGACATGCACCGATCCATGGCTGAGCGAGATATCGAGCAGCAAGAGTTGGAGAGCCGCATCCTGAAAGTGACCGAGTTTGTCACCGCCAATGAGGTGGCTACCATGATGAATGTATCGACCACGGAGATTATCTCTGCTTGTATGTCCTTGGGAATGATGGTGACCATGAATCAACGTCTTGATGCGGAAACCCTCAGCATTGTTGCAGAGGAGTTTGGTTACAGCGTTGAGTTTGTCACTGCGGATCTAGAAGAAAATATTGAAGTTGTCGTTGATGCTCCTGAGCAGTTACAGCACAGAGCGCCGATTGTTACGGTCATGGGTCACGTAGACCACGGTAAAACTTCTTTATTGGATTACATCAGAAAGGCCAATGTAATCGCCGGTGAAAGCGGTGGAATCACCCAGCACATCGGTGCCTATGCAGTAACCCTTGAAGGTGGACAAAAAATTACTTTCTTGGACACCCCTGGTCACGAGGCGTTTACCGCCATGCGTGCTCGTGGTGCTCAAGTAACCGATATTGCTATTATTGTAGCTGCGGCTGATGACAACATCATGCCCCAAACTAAGGAGGCAATCAGCCACGCGCAAGCTGCTGGTGTACCCATCATATTTGCCATCAATAAAGTGGACAAACCCACCGCTAATCCTGAGAAGATCAAAGAAGGATTGGCCCAGATGAATCTTTTAGTCGAAGATTGGGGGGGTAAAATTCAATCGCAAGATATTTCCGCCAAAACAGGTCTAGGTATTAAGGAATTGCTTGAAAAAGTCCTTCTTGAAGCCGAACTTTTAGACTTAAAAGCCAACCCAGATCGTCTGGCCAATGGTACCGTTGTTGAAGCGCTGCTCGATAAGGGTCGTGGCTACGTATCTACGGTTTTGGTGCAAAATGGTACCCTTAAGATCGGAGATTACGTGCTGGCAGGTACCTGCAGTGGTAAGATCAAAGCCATGCAAGATGAGCGTGGACAAAATATTAAAGTAGCTGGTCCAGCTACACCTATTTCAATATTAGGTTTGGATGGCGCGCCACAAGCGGGTGACAAATTCAAAGTATACGAGGACGAAAAAGAAGCCAAGCAAATCGCTTCTAAACGCGCTCAATTGATGCGTGAGCAGTCTGTTCGCACACAAAGGCACATCACCTTGGACGAAATTGGACGAAGAATTGCACTTGGTGACTTTAAAGAACTGAACGTTATTCTCAAAGGAGACGTGGATGGTTCTGTAGAGGCGCTGACCGATTCATTCCAGAAATTGTCTACCGACGAAATCCAAGTGAATATTATTCACAGAGCGGTGGGAGCTATTACGGAATCGGATGTATTGCTCGCTTCGGCTTCTGATGCAATCATCATTGGATTTAATGTACGCCCTATGGGTAATGCACGTGACCTGGCTGAGAAGGAAGAAATCGACATCAGGACGTACTCCATCATCTATGATGCAATCAACGATCTGAAAGATGCGATGGAAGGGATGCTTTCTCCAGAAATGA
>DFSJ01000152.1 GCA_002378585.1 Flavobacteriaceae bacterium UBA3440
AACGTGAAATGCAAGAATTTCTCGTGGGATCCTCCTCAAATCAAGAAAAAACACCAAATCTCCGATGGTGGCCCGCGTTATTTGTTTTTCACCACAGACTGGATCGGCACTCAAGTGGTTATAGAAGCAGAAAAAGCGACTTGATCAATTTTGTATCTTTGAAAAAATGAGCCTTATGTTCCAACGATTCCTGCTTGTCTCTGCTGTCCTAATTTTCACATCTTCTGCGTTTGCCCAAAACTATGACCAAAAGGCCTACGCTATAGGTCCTGCTAAAGACACCCTATGGGTTATTTCATCGCCTTCGGGCATATTTAGCCCTTCAGATCGTGCTTCGGCAGTTACCGAGCATCTCAAGAGCCTGTCAAAAGACACCCAATGGAACGCTCCACAGCTCAAGCTTCGTCAAAACGGTCAAAACATTGACCTGGTCTACCGCGAACTAGTCTTGGCAACCGTTCAGCCACAAGATACCGTAAACTCTGGGATGAACGCAGAACAACTCGCCCAAGAACACTGGATATCAGTGGTTAAATCCCTGAATCAATACCATGCGGATAATGACTGGTCACTGTGGCTTAAGAAATTAGGATTGGCCCTGTTGGTGTTGACACTGGTGCTTGTGATGGTCAAATACATCAACAGATTTTTTAAGTGGTTATCCCATCAAATCGAACTCAAAAAAGACACGAGTATTCACGGTATCAAATGGAATGATTACGCGTTACTCGATGCCCAAAAACAGGTGAATATTTATTTGTGGGGGATCAAAATCATAAAAATCATCATTTTAGCCCTATTGGTTTATTTGGCGCTCCCCGTTGTTTTCGGCTTATTTCCTCAATCTCAACAGCTAGCTCAAACACTATTCCAGTACATACTCGATCCACTAAAACGTATTGGGTATGGTTTATGGGATTTTTTACCCAACTTAATGACCATAATCGTGATCTCTTTGGTAGCGCGTTATGCACTGATGGGCATTAGTTACCTCAAAGAGGAGATCAAGTTAGGTCACTTAAAAATCAATGGGTTTTATCCCGATTGGGCCACACCCACCTTTCAAATAGCCAGGGTGCTGCTCATCGCATTTACTTTTGTGGTTATTTTCCCCTATTTGCCTGGAAGCGACTCTCCTGTATTTCAGGGCGTATCAGTGTTTTTAGGATTCCTATTCACCTTTGGTTCTGCTGGTTCCTTAAGCAATATAGTGGCGGGTATCGTGTTGACTTATATGCGTCTGTTTCACCTAGGTGACCGAGTGCGCATCGGTGATACCGTTGGGGATGTCGTTGAAAAAAATATGTTGGTGACTCGCATTAAAACGATTAAAAATGAGTTGATTTCGATCCCAAATGCATCAGTGATGAATAGCCACACGATCAACTACAGCGCTGAAGCCAAAGACAAAGGGCTTATCCTACACTCAACGGTGACCATTGGCTATGATGTACCTTGGAGAGAAGTGCATCAAGCGCTGATCCATGCAGCTAACAAAACAAGTTTAATCCTCGATCAACCTGCACCATTTGTGCTGCAAACCAGTCTAGATGATTTTTATATAGCCTACCAAATCAATGGGTACACCCAACACCCTAACCAACAAGCGTCCATCTATTCAGAGCTGCATCAAAACATTCAAGACAGCTGCATCGAAGCAGGAATTGAAATTCTATCCCCGCACTATAGAGCATTGCGCGATGGCAATGATTTAGCCATGCCAAACGACGCTAAGCCCAACAATCACTCAACTCCTTCCTTCAGAGTATCTGTTCAAAGAAATACAGAATTATAGATCAAATAGGTACTGTAGTTTCATGTATAATTGAGCGGTGTCAATCTTGTACCCATACCCTGGCTCAGTATAAGAATAGCCATTAGTGGCCCCTATATATCCTATGGTGAACGGATTTGGGTTCCATTTGAGTAAAGCTTGAACAAATGAAGTGTCACTGAAGTTGTTGGCCTCCCCTACAAGCCGAAATGAAAAATCCTTATTTATTTGGAAATCAGCGTTTAATCGAATAATCATTCCGCTGTAATACACCTCAGTTCCATCGATGGATTTCATCTCAGAATACCTTAAACTGGGGCTTAATTTGAGTTGATTTCCCCATTGAAAATCGTTGAAACTTCCCACAAATAAAGCATTTCCTACAACGGGCAAATCTGCGTTGTAATAGATCTGTTTTCCTCGTTCAGAAAACAACCTCATATTGAGTCGCTCGCCTGGATTAAACCTAAAAAAGATACTACTCATGCCTAGATCCTTACCTAAATAACCATCAAACTCTTCATAAGGAATAATTCGATGGCTGATTTCTGTGAGCATTCCATTCGACCAACCCAAAACAGTTTGAAAATTTAGTGACTGAAAACGTTTCATCCCTGATGTGGTGCGCACATCCTCAAAACGAATTCCCGCCTCTAATTGTTTCCAAGCTTGGTCAGGTTTAAAAAAATGGGTGTACCTGTGCCTCAAATTGAGTACTTGAGCATCGTTTTGGTTGGTAAATCCCAAGGGTGTCTGGTAGTGAGGGCTCATAGAAAAAAACGATATCCCTGAGTTCCAATTACGGGTATTTCTAGCCAGATAAACCAATCCTGAGGCCCCATTCTGTGTTTCCCCATCTAAATCAACGGTATAGCCTCCTATACGTTGGCCCGTAGTAAACCAATCAGCTGTAGGTTCATGATGGATGCTCTGGTTGTACTCAAATCCTGCCGTATATGTCTTGGGAAATCGATAGGTACCATCTAGGCCTATAGTATGGCCCGATCCTCCCTGAGAAAAAAATCGGTGAGTGGATAAAAACCCAAGACTCGAACTGTTTTTAAACATGCGTTGGGTTCTGAAAATAGAGGCGTAAGAAGCTCCACCCTCTGCCGTGTAGGTCGTGTATCTGGATGGGATTAAATAGGGCGAAACCTCATCATAAGCTGTCAACCAGTACGTTCTTTGCTTGGCACCTTGTGCAATTAATTTAGAAGAAAAAATAGGTTGATTAATCGCTCGGGTATAAACCGTAGAGAGTTCTGTCTGAATCAAGTCATTTCCCTCATTAAAATACGGGCGACGTTCCGGGAAGGCTATGGCAAATGTATTGTTGACGGTAATCTGAGAGACGTCTGCCTCCACCTGGGAAAAGTCAGGATTGAAAGCAACTTCCAGCGATGTAGTTGGTGACAAATCAAAAAGCCCGCTTAGTCCAACACTTCCTCTTGGTCCGTCCATGCTGAAATCACCCGCATTCCGCGCTCCGGACTGGCCCCCAAAAACATAGGGGATCAACTGAGCTCTTTTGGTCGACTTAACTCCTTTAAGCAGCAGATGTGTGGGTGATTGACACGGTAGGCATGGATTATCTCGATTTAATGGAAATTGAAAATTTTGACTCCGAGCACCGCCAACGAAGGTCGATCGATACAAAACAATCTTCCAATCCATTTCCTCAAATTGGGTAAACTGCAATGAAGAGAACGGTATTTGTAATTCGACGTGGTAACTATCTTCATGAATAGAAGCCTTGGACACAAAATTGATGTTGTAGTTCGGATCATCTTCCCCAGATGCGGTTAACTTCATGTCTAGTTGACTGCCTGCAGCATTGGCACCCGCATTGACCAAAAACCTTCCATCACCAAATGTATCTAGCCCAATCATGACAAAATCATCCTGCCAAGCCTCATCTCTATTTCTAATGGAAGAACGCAGTTCAGACATGGTTCCATAGGCGATAAACCCCACATATAAATCAGTGGCCGAATAAGTAATCCACGCTTCCGTTTTGTTCACCGAGGAAACATTGTCCCCTGGATCAAACTCATATTGAATCAAATGTTTTTGTGCCTCTTCCCACTCCTTGGGTTGAACAACACCATCCAGGGTGATTTTTGGATTTTGAGACCAACCAATCAAGGGTAAAAGCAACAGGAAAAAGGGATATTTCATGCAAACAAATATTTAAAAAGACGCATGGATTGCCGTAATGTTACAGTGTCCTGGGGATTTCCAAAAAAGAAGAAAAAAATTTGGGTAGTATCTGTTTAATAAAGTACATTTGCCTCCGCGTTTTTACGCATTTTTATTGTCTAGGAGAGGTGCCGGAGTGGTAACGGAGCAGATTGCTAATCTGTCGACGGGTAACTGTCGCCAGGGTTCGAGTCCCTGTCTCTCCGCAAATTTTATCAGCGATGATCATTCGGGGTGTAGCGTAGCCCGGTTATCGCGCCGCGTTTGGGACGCGGAGGCCGCAGGTTCGAATCCTGCCACCCCGACAAAGGTCGCGTAGCTCAGCTGGAT
>DFSJ01000001.1:0-3900 GCA_002378585.1 Flavobacteriaceae bacterium UBA3440
AACCTATAGATAAGTTTTTGTGGTTCACCTGATTGGCTCATATGAATGCAAAGCGGACAGCAAGGGACGTGTTATGGTTCCTGCTGCTTTGAAAAAACAACTGGCGGCAACTGGCGGTCAGGAGTTTATTTTGAAGCGCGCTGTATTTCAGCCATGTTTGGAACTTTATCCTATGGGAGAATGGCAGGTGCTGATGGAAAAGATGAATCGAAAAAATCGATTCAAGCAGAAAAACAATGATTTTATCCGCAGGTTTACCGCTGGTGTTAAGGTGGTGGATATCGATGCGGTGGGTCGTCTGCTCATCCCCAAAAATTTAATGGGTATTGCCCAAATCGACAAAGAGGTCGTGCTCAGTTGTGCGATCAACATAGTTGAAATTTGGGACAAAACCCTATACGAGCAGGCGCTTAGTGAAGCAGCTCTGGATTTTGCACAATTGGCAGAAGAAGTAATGGGAGATGACGATGACCAGCTATCATAATCCGGTTTTGCTCGAAGAGTCCTTGGCGGGGCTTAACATCCACCCAGATGGCGTGTATGTGGACGCCACTTTTGGTGGTGGAGGGCATAGTCGCGCTATTTTGGAGCGACTTTCCGAACGAGGAAAATTATATGCCTTTGATCAAGATGAGGCCGCATGGCAAAATGAGATGGACGATCCGAGATTTGTCCTAATCCGAGAAAATTTTCAGTTTATGCAACAGTTTTTGCGGTTTCACGGTCAAAAACAAGTAGATGGTATTTTGGCTGACCTTGGAGTATCCTCTCATCAGTTTGATCAAGCAGAGCGAGGTTTTTCCACGCGATTTGAAGGTGTCTTGGATATGCGGATGAATCAAAAACAGTCGCTGACTGCTCGTGAAGTGGTTAATCGATATGGGGAAGAGGAACTGGCTCGAATATTTCATCTCTATGGCGAACTGCGCCCCTCAAGGGCTATGGCCAAGGCGATTGTCGATGCGCGTTCAGTATCACCCATTGAGACGACCACTGCGCTTAATCAAGTGCTTAAGCCATTTTTAAATGGCTATTATGACCACAAAATATTGGCTCAAGTGTATCAAGCGATCCGTATTGAGGTCAATGCAGAGATGCAGGTGATTGAGTCGTTACTGACACAGGTGCCTTCTATGTTAAAACCGCATGGACGTTTGGTAGTTATCGCTTACCACTCATTGGAAGACCGTTTGGTGAAAAATTTTATTCGAGCCGGACGTTTTTCAGGTGAGCCTGAAAAAGACATGTACGGAAATACAGATGTTCCCTTAAAAAAGGTGGGTGGATTGGTGGTGCCCGCGCCCGCAGAAATTTCCCGTAACAACAGAGCCCGTTCTGCTAAAATGAGGATGGCTGAAAAAAAATGATATGAAGAAACACCTAAAATCATTGCTTCAAGGATCGTTTCTGATCAATGAAGACGCCCCCAAACATTGGCGAATGATTTTGTATCTCTTTTTTTTAGCCGGGTTGATGATCCTTTCTGCCCACCGCGCAGAAAGCAAAGTCTATGAAATTGCCCGTGTTAACGAAGAGGTTCAGGCCTTGAGAAATACCTACGCTAGTGTGCGAGCTCGCTTACAGCAGCAGCGACTCGAATCAAATATCAGAAAACAGGTAGAAGGGATTGGTTTGATGCCGCCCCAGTCACCACCAACCAAAATAATTGTTCAAAAAACTAAGTAACTATGGCACTCACGGAGAAAAACCTCTTGAGAAAACTGTACCTCATCGCATTTTTGCTTGCGATTTTTGGGGTGGCCGTGGTGGTGCGCATGTTTAAAATCCATTTTGTTGAGGGCCCTCAGCTGCGCGCGGAGGCAGCCGAGCGTACGGAACGCATGTTTACTATTGAGCCCAACAAAGGAAGTTTGTTTTCTCATGACGGTAGTCTATTGGCCACATCAGTCACCCAGTACGAGGTGCGTTGGGATGCGGTTTCTGTCAAATCGAAGGATTTTGAGGCCTTGGTGAAGCCGCTTTCTGATTCTCTTTCTATGATGCTTGGCAAGCCCTCAGCTTATTACGAGCAGTATTTGCGCCAAGCCAAGGCCAAGGATAATCGCTATACCATGATTGCGTCCAAATTGGATTATATCGATTTTAAACGCATGGAGTCATTTCCACTTTTTAGCAAAGGCCCGTTTAAGGGCGGCTTTATCAGTGTCCAAAAAACAGTTCGTGACCACCCCTTAGGAGACATTGCCAAGCGTATGGTAGGCTATGAAAAGGTGGACGAAAACGGGAAACTTAGAAGCATTGGCCTGGAAGGTGCGTTTAGTAAGTACCTCAATGGCGTAGCTGGGAAAAGATTAAAACAACGCATCGCTAAAGGCCAATGGAAACCTGTGGGGATGAATAACACCGTGGAGCCCCAAGATGGGTATGACGTAGTTTCTACCATTGATGTGGGGATTCAAGATATTGCCCACCACGCTTTACTGACCCAACTGGAAAAGTACAAAGCTGACCACGGTACCGTAGTGGTTATGGAGGTAGCCACAGGAGAAATCAAAGCTATGTCCAATTTAGGGGTCAATGCGGAAGGTCAATATTACGAGCGTCTCAATTATGCGGTTTCTGAATCCCACGAGCCAGGATCCACCTTTAAGGTCATGTCCTTGGTGGCCGCTTTGGAGGATAAATACGTGGACACGAACAGTATTGTAGATACCCAAAACGGATTATATAAGGTATATAATGGAATGGTGCGCGATTCGCATAAGGGGGGATATGGAAAAATTACCGTCTCCAAGGCCTTGATGGTTTCTTCAAATACCGCATTTGCCAAAATCATCAATGAGAATTATCGGGACAACCCCAAAAAGTTCGTCAACCGCTTGCGCAACATGAACTTGCACCAGCCTCTAGATCTCCCTATTGCGGGAGAGGGATTACCGGTGATTAGGTATCCAGGCGATAAAGGATGGTCTGGACTCTCACTGGCTTGGATGGCCTATGGGTATGAAGTGTCGCTTACACCTTTGCAGACCCTGACGTTTTACAACGCTATTGCCAACAACGGTGAAATGGTACGCCCTAGATTGATCAAAGAAATCCGCTCCTGGGATAAGGTAATCCAGCGTTTTGACAAAGAAGTGATCAACCCCTCCATATGCTCTGAAGAGACTTTAGGCAAGGTGAGGCAAATCCTATCGGACATCGTCAACAAAAAGGGGGGAACAGGTCGCGGTTTGTACGATCCTAATTTTTCCATGGCGGGTAAAACAGGAACCACGCAGAAAAACTATGCTTCAGGAGACAAAGACAAATTAAAGTACATCTCCACGTTTTCAGGATATTTTCCTGCAGACAACCCAAAGTATTCTTGTATTGTGGTCATTCATGAGCCCGATAAAGGGATTGGGTATTATGGTGCAGACGTTTCGGGACCGGTATTTAAAGCCATCGCCCAAAAAATCTATACCTCTAACCACAATGCTCAGTGGGTGGATGCTGAGTGGAAACCCAGCTCCAAGATTCAGGAACAAAAGGTTTCTTATGAATTGTTGACTAAAGGCCCCCTATTGGTGATGCCTGACTTGGATGGTTTGCCCGGTAGGGACGCTGTTGCCCTTTTGGAAAACAACGGGGTTTCCGTGCGCATCCAAGGAATGGGACAAGTAAAGGCCCAGTCATTGGTGCCCGGAACACCGCTGGTTAAAGGAACAACCGTACAATTGACATTGGAATGAAGGCGTTAAAAGATCTGCTTTTTGGGGTGCGTATAGATGAGGTAGCTGGATCTACACAGATTCAGGTGTCCAGTGTGGTGTTGGATTCTCGTCGTTCGGAGCCAGATAGTTTATTTGTCGCCGTGACGGGCGCCCAGGTCGACGGGCACGCGTTTATCGACAAAGCCATTGAACTGGGCGCCCGCTCAGTGGTTTGCGCCCGAAT
>DFSJ01000001.1:4278-12847 GCA_002378585.1 Flavobacteriaceae bacterium UBA3440
GGAACGAATGGGAAAACCACGACCAGTAGTTTGCTGTACGCCCTGTACAGTGCGATGGGTTATGTCACTGGACTGATTTCAACGATCGAAATCCGTGTGGGGGAAGAGCGTTTCCCCACCATGAATACCACGCCAGACGCCCTGACGATTCAACGCTATCTAGCCATGATGCGCGATCGAGGCGCCTCCTATTGTTTTATGGAAGTGAGTTCACACGGTATTGCCCAGCACCGCATTGAGGGACTGGTATTTGCTGGAGCGGTGTTCACTAACCTAACTCATGACCACTTAGATTACCACCACACTTTTGCCGAGTATCGAGATACCAAGAAAAGGCTGTTCGATGGATTACCTGCTCAAGCATGGGCCTTGGTCAATGCGGATGACAAAAACGGGTTGTATATGGCCCAAAATACCCAGGCCAAAGTGCGCACATATGCCTTGAAATCCATGGCGGATTATCGGGCTCAAATTCTTGAAAATCATTTTACCGGTTTACAGTTGCAGTTGGACGGACACGAATTTTGGAGTCCATTGGTTGGCGCATTTAACGCCTACAACTTATTGGCGATCTACGCTACGGCTATGCAGCTTGGGAGCAAGGCTGACGATGTGTTGCCGGCACTGAGTCAATTGGGGCATGTTCCGGGCAGGTTTCAATCGTTCCGAGCTCCTAATGGGGTGACCGTTGTGGTTGATTACGCCCATACTCCAGATGCATTAGAAAATGTGTTGGCCACTATCCAGGCGATTCGCACCAAAAATGAACAGTTGATTACCGTGGTTGGCTGTGGAGGAGATCGAGATACGACCAAAAGACCGATCATGGCTGCCTTGGCTGCCCAGGGCAGCGATCGAGCCATCTTTACGTCAGACAATCCCAGGACAGAAGACCCCAAAGCGATTTTAGATGCTATGGAAGCGGGTGTGCCTGCGGACAGAACCAATCGGTATTTGGTGATTGAAGACCGATTCCAAGCCATTAAGACCGCTGTTGCGATGGCGGCCCCCGACGACATTATCCTCATTGCAGGAAAAGGTCATGAAACCTATCAAGAAGTCAAGGGTGTACGCACCCCATTTGATGACATGGCCATCGCACAATCCTTATTGACCCCAAACCAACCAACACCATGATCTATTACCTGTTTGAGTATCTCCAAGCCCATTACGATTTTCCAGGCATAGGACTTTTTTCCTATTTGTCTTTTAGGGCCGCTTTATCGATCATTACCTCATTGCTGATCGCTAGTATTTTTGGTAAGAAAATTATTGCTGCATTAAAGCGCGCACAAATTGGAGAAAGCATCCGCGACTTGGGTCTGGAGGGACAGTCTCAAAAAGCAGGAACCCCTACCATGGGAGGTTTGATCATCATTTTGGCTACCCTGATACCGGTGCTTTTGTTTGCAAAAATAGCAGAGGTGTACATCATCCTCTTGATTGTAGCTACACTTTGGATGGGAACCATTGGTTTTATCGACGACTACATCAAGGTATTTAAAAAAGACAAGCAAGGCCTAAAAGGAAAGTTCAAAGTCTTGGGACAGGTGGGTCTGGGATTAATCGTCGGACTTACCCTGTATTTTCATCCTGAGGTGACCATGAGAACACACCTGAGCACCAGTGGGCAAATGGTGCAGACCGACGCCTACGAAACAGTCGTTGTGGAATCCAATGGGGATCAGGGCATCGCCCAAGCTACCCGCCTTGGACAGATGTCACCAGCCCAAAAATCCACCAAAACCACCATACCCTTTGTCAAAAACAATGAGTTTTCCTACGACCAGTTGATCAGTTGGATGGGTGATGAAGCGACTCAATACGCTTGGCTGGTATTTATCCCTCTAGTCATCATTATTGTGACGGCGGTCTCCAATGGGGCCAACCTCACCGATGGTATTGACGGACTAGCCGCAGGTACCTCGGCCATTATCGCTTTGACCCTGGGGATACTGGCCTGGATTTCAGGTAATGTCATTTTTTCGGATTATTTGGACGTTATGTTCATCCCACGTGCCGGTGAAATTGTGGTATTTGTCGGTGCTTTTACTGGGGCATTGGTCGGGTTCCTCTGGTACAATGCCTATCCCGCCCAAGTATTTATGGGGGATACAGGTAGTTTGACCATTGGGGGAATCATTGCCGTAATCGCGTTGATTGTGCGCAAAGAATTGTTGATCCCTGTGCTCTGCGGCATTTTTTTCGCAGAATCCCTGTCGGTCATGCTCCAGGTAGGCTATTTCAAATACACCAAAAAGAAATTTGGGGAGGGGAGGCGCATCTTTAAAATGGCTCCGCTACACCACCATTACCAGAAAATGGGGTATCACGAAAGCAAAATTGTCACCCGTTTCTGGATTGTGGGCATTGCGCTGGCCATCATCACTATAGTTACCTTAAAAATTAGATAATATGTCTTTGTTGGTTGTTTTAGGGGCAGGAGAAAGCGGCGTTGGTGCTGGGGTGTTGGCCCAGGCACAAGGCTACGAAGTCTTGGTTTCCGATCAAGGCGCTATCTCGGCCAAGCACCAGGAGACATTAAATCAGCGGGGTATCGCTTGGGAGCAAATGGGCCACAAACACCCCGATTTAAGCAAGGCAGACCTTGTGGTTAAAAGCCCAGGCATTCCGGATACGGCTCCTTTAGTGGCACAATATATAGCTCAAGGTGTTCCTGTAATTTCTGAAATTGAGTTAGGTGCCCGATACACCGATCGACCTATCGTGGCGATTACGGGCTCCAATGGCAAGACCACCACAACACTCTTAACCCATCACTTGGTGGTGAGCGACGGTGTTTCGTGCGGATTGGCCGGCAACATCGGAAATAGTTTTGCCGCTATGGTCGCCCAAGATCCTCAGCCGATGTATGTGCTTGAGTTGAGCAGTTTTCAACTCGACGGCATTCAGACCTTAAAGCCTCATGTAGCGGTGATTACCAATATTTCACCTGACCACCTGGATCGTTATCAGTACGACATCAATCGCTACATCTCGGCTAAGTTTCGCATCGCCATGAACCAAACAGCCGAGGACTATCTCATCTACGACGCGGATGATCCTGCGCTGAACGACTATATATCCAAACACATTTTGGCGTCCACACTGATCCCTTTTTCTGCCCTAAGGGTACTTGATTTTGGGGTTTGGATGGACCAAGGAACTATTCACGTAAAATTACCTCAAGCATATTATACTATGGAAGTTGATACCCTGGCATTAGAAGGCATTCACAACATCAAAAACACCATGGCCGCCTCTGCGGCAGCCAGTCTGGTGAACATTCGAAAAGAAACCATCCGACAAAGTGTGCAAACCTTTCAAGGGGTGCCTCATCGTTTGGAGTCGGTGCTTAAAATACACCATGTCCATTACATCAACGATTCAAAAGCGACCAACGTCAATGCGGTCTATTATGCCTTGGAGAGTGTTAAAACTCCGATTGTGTGGATCGTTGGCGGGGTGGATAAGGGGAATGATTACATGGAATTGATGCCGTTGGTCCGCGAAAAAGTAAAGGCGATTGTGTGTTTGGGATTGGACAACCAAAAAATCAAAGACACATTTTCCAACGTGGTGGATTTGGTGGTGGAAACTTATGACATGAATGAATGTGTTCAAGTTTGCTATAAAATCGCTGAGCGCGGAGATACGGTATTGCTTTCTCCTGCTTGTGCGAGTTTTGATTTGTTTAAAAACTATGAGGACCGCGGTGATCAGTTTAAAGCGGCCGTAAAAAATCTGTAGTATGGGACCCTTGTCCACTTTATTTGCCAAGATATCCGGAGATAAGACGCTTTGGGCTTTGGTAGCCTTTATCGCTGCCTACTCATTTTTGCCTGTCTACAGTTCCTCGAGCAATCTAGCTTATGTGGCCAACACCGGTTCCACCACCACCCATTTATTTAAACACGCCGCTATGCTGGCGATTGGTTTTGGGATCATGTTTGCGGTTCATCGAGTTCCGCTCAATTATTTTAAAGGGCTTTCCTTTTTGGGAATGCCCATCATTATTTTATTGTTGGCTGTCACCCTTACTCAGGGCAGTACGATTGATGGGGCCAATGCGAGCCGTTGGATCAAAATACCCGGAATTGGACTCAGCTTTCAAACCTCTACGTTGGCCTTGGTAGTGACCATGGTTTATGTAGCCCGCTATTTGAGTAAATTAAGGGACACGAAGATCTCTTTTGCCTCCTCACTGGTTCCCCTTTGGCTACCCGTAGTTACTGTAGTCGGATTAATTTTTCCCGCCAACTTATCTACGGCCCTGATGATCTTTATGCTGGTGATGTTGTTGCTCTTTGTCGGGGGGTACCCGCTGAAGTACCTGGTGGTGATGACTGCCATAGGGGCAGCCGCAGGGGCGCTGTTCATCATTTTGGCCATGAATTTTCCGGATATGTTCCCCAACCGTGTGGACACTTGGGTCAGCAGAATTGAGTCCTTCTCTAGCGATGAAATCACGGAGGCGGATTATCAGGTGCAACGAGCCAAAACGGCTATTGCCACCGGAGGAATTTTTGGTTTGGGAGCGGGTAAAAGCGTGATGAAAAACTTTTTACCCCAGAGTTCTTCGGATTTTATTTTTGCGATTATCGTCGAAGAGTACGGAATGGTGTTTGCCGGATTTTTGGTGCTCTTGTATCTGTTGGTGCTGCTGCGCATTGTTTTGATCAGTTACAATGCACCCACGGCTTTTGCCAAATTGTTGGTGATTGGGCTCGGACTTCCCATTGTCTTCCAGGCGTTTATCAATATGGGTGTAGCAGTAGCCCTTTTACCGGTTACCGGTCAAACACTGCCTTTGATCAGCAGTGGAGGAACCTCCATTTGGATGACCTGTTTGGCCTTAGGTATGATATTAAGCGCCAGCCGAAAAGACCAACCATCTCCTGCGGAACAGGATAGTGATCACCCCTTAAATGTATTGAGTGAAGAAGTCTAAGTACATAGTGTCTGGTGGTGGAACGGGCGGGCATATTTACCCAGCCATCGCTATTGCAGATGGACTCAAATCCGCCCAGCCTGAAGCGGAGGTGATCTTTGTAGGAGCGCTGGGTAAAATGGAGATGACTCGGGTGCCTCAAGCAGGATACCAGATTCATGGGCTTTGGATAGCGGGACTCTCCAGAAAGTTGAGTCTTAAGTTGATCCAGTTCCCGCTGCAGGTAGTAGCTAGCTTGATCAAGTCAGCCTGGATTCTGTGGCGCTTCAAACCCAAAGCGGTTATTGGGACGGGGGGATTTGCCTCGGGCCCATTGCTTAAAGTGGCAGGCTGGATGGGTATTCCTTATTTCGTACAGGAACAAAATGCTTTTGCAGGCAAAACCAATCAGTGGTTGGCCGCTGGGGCACAATCAATTTATGTGGCTTACCCGGGTATGGAAAAGTTTTTTCCCGCCCATAAAACGGTGCTCACGGGAAACCCAGTACGCGCCTCGATCCGGGTAGGTGCTCAGGAAAGAGCGCAAGGTTTGGCTCACTGGGGCTTGAATCCAGACAAAAAGACTCTGTTGGTCTTGGGGGGGAGTTTGGGCGCCCGAAAAATTAATGAAATCATCGCGGATCATTTACCGCTATTTGCTGCGGCCAATATCCAATTGCTTTGGCAGTGCGGCGCCTTGTACAAAGACCAGTATGTGCCCATGAGTCAGGAACACATGGCGGTATTGCCGTTTATCGATCGAATGGACTGGGCTTATGCCTGTGCGGATATGATTATCTCCAGAGCTGGTGCGGGAACGGTTTCTGAACTCGCCTTAGTGGCCAAACCAGTCTTGTTGATTCCTTCGCCCAACGTCGCTGAAGATCACCAGACCAAAAATGCGCAGGCCATGGTGGATCAAGGGGCAGCGTTGCTTTTGGCAGAACGAGATTCGGAGCGATTTGCTGAGGTATTTACCCAGTGGATGGCTGATCCAAAGGCAGCTGAAGCTATGGGGGCGCGTCTAGGTCAATGCGCCTTTAAGCAGTCTACTCAACATATTGTCCAACACATACTAGCACAACTCCATGATTGATCTCTCCTCCTATACATCGGTTTATTTCCTGGGCATAGGGGGCATTGGGATGTCTGGACTTGCCCAGTACCTCAAGGCAGAGGGGTACCAGGTAGCGGGCTATGACCGAACACCCTCCACAATCACGGCATTATTGGCGGATCAGGACATCCAGATTTCCTTTGACGATCACGTCGAGGTATTGACCTCAGATTATCTAAACCCAGCCACTACGTTGGTGGTCTATACGCCGGCTATCCCACAAAACAGTGTGTTGTTGGGCTATTTTGCAGCACAAGGGTATACGCTGATCAAACGGGCAGCTCTTTTGGGTGCAGTGACCCGTCCCACTTTTTGCTACGCTGTGGCAGGTACCCATGGGAAGACAACTACGTCTAGTTTACTAGCCGCTATGTTGGTGGAGGCTCAAAGTCCCTTTACCGCGTTTTTGGGTGGGGTGGCCAATCAATTTCAAAGCAATTACATCAACCATGGAAATCAGGTCAGTTTGGTGGAGGCTGACGAGTTTGATCGCTCATTTTTGCAGCTTACTCCTCAGGCGGCTTTGATCACCAATATTGATCCCGATCACTTGGATATTTATGGAGATCGCGGTTCTTTTTATCAGGGATTTGCCGATTTTGCTGATCTATTGTCTACCCCCAAAAGATTGGTGGTTCACGAGTCCGTTACGGGTATAGACCTGGATCAAGCCGTGATTTACGGCGAGGGCCCCAGTGTAGATTATCGCTTGTTAAATCATCGTGTTGTCGATGAAAAAATATATTTCGACATCCAAACTCCTCAGGGATATTGGGCGGATATCAGTTGGCATTTACCCGGAGTACACAACGCGTTGAATGCGCTAGGCGCATTGGCTTTGGGTATGGAAACAGAGCTGGATCCCAAGGCACTCATTCGCGGCATTGAAAAGTTTCTAGGAGTGCAAAGGCGATTTTCCATAGAAATTAACCGAACTGATTTGGTGATGGTGGATGATTACGCCCATCATCCAACCGAAATAGAGGCCGTGTATCGCGCTGTGGCACAAACCTATCCAGATCGACGTAAAACAGTCGTTTTTCAGCCTCATTTATTCACGAGAACCCGAGATTTCGCCCAAGAGTTTTCCGATGCATTGGGTCGTTTCGATCAGGTGATCCTCCTGGATATTTATCCCGCTCGAGAATTGCCGATACCGGGCATCGATAAAGAATATTTGTTGTCGCTGATGAATCATTCCCAAGCAGTTGGTTGTTCAAAGCAGGAGTTAATCCCCTTACTTCAGGAGGTAAAACCAGAACTATTGGTTGTTTTAGGAGCTGGTGATATCGGGGTGTTGGCTCAAGAAATTAAAAAGAATTTGCGGTGAAAAAGTGGATGAAAATAGTGTTGATTTTGGTGGTAGGTTCCTGTTTGGTAGGGAGCTATTGGTGGTCGCAATGGAAGCACCCGCAACCGAAATGGTCTGATCTTCAGTACTCATTTACCCCTGGAGAAAATCATTACACCAACACAGAAGTGGTTAATAAATTGTTAATACAAAAATGGGCCGCTAACCCAAACGCCCCTAAAGAAAAATTAGTTTTGAGTAAGCTCGAAAGTATGCTCTCTCAGGACGCTATGCTGGAACAAGCCGAGGTCTATGTGACTGTAGATGGGCAACTTAGGGCGGAGTTGACGCAAAAACAACCTTGGGCCAGGGTGGTAGATAGTACGCGTGCGTATTATATAGATCGCAGAGGTATGACCATGCCGCTTTCTGGGTTGCACACAGCCAGGGTGCCCCTAGTGACCGGGGAAATCAACCCACAGACCATAAAGGCCTGTCATGAACTGTTGTCTTTTGCTAGACAAAACAACGTGCTCCGCGAGCAATTGATCGGGGTGCACATAGAAAAAAACGCCCAATTCACCTTGGCACTAGCTACTGTGGATTACCAAGTGCACTTGGGAGATTTGAGTGATTTAGAAGGTAAAATGGCGCGTTTTGTAGCCATTAGTAATAAACTTGCTCAGGACACGGTTCCTGCGCGTTACAAGAAAATTGATTTATCGTTTGATCATCAAGCAATAGGGATAAAATAGTATATGGAACAGGGGCATTATTCAGTAGGATTAGACATTGGAACCACCAAGATTGTGGCCATCATAGGTCGCGAGAATGAGTACGGTAAATTGGAAGTCCTCGGAGTGGGTAAATCAAAAAGCTTAGGGGTACACCGAGGCGTGGTGAACAACATCACCCAGACCATACAGTCCATCCAACAAGCAGTGACCCAAGCTGAGGTTGACTCAGGGCTTAAAATATCCAATGTGGTTGTGGGTATCGCCGGACAACACATCAGAAGTATACAGCACGCGGACTACATCACCAGGCCAAATTCAGAGGAGGTGATTTCTGAGGATGATTTGGATCGTTTGACTAGGCAAGTGCATAAATTGGTGATGCTCCCTGGGGAAGAAATCATCCATGTTCTGCCACAGGAGTACAAAGTAGACGGTCAAGCAGAAATCAAAGAGCCCATCGGCATGTACGGTGGACGTCTCGAGGCCAATTTCCA
>DFSJ01000012.1 GCA_002378585.1 Flavobacteriaceae bacterium UBA3440
TTTCGACTTATGTTCACGTCCAGGGTAGAAATCTATCGTCTTGGTATCAAAATTTAAACCCAAAATACTTAGAAACAGCCGTACTTTGTAACAATTTCCAGACAGTTCGTAGTCATATAATTTCATTTACTGGTTCCCTATATATCCAAAACAAGTTGGTTTGATTTTGACCTTGAAACACAAGTAATGATCTTTTGGTTCGACGCCTTCTCTTTTGTCGAAAGATATACATCCTGATGATCAGGCTCACCCCCGATCACAGTCATCAAACATGTGCCGCAAGCACCTTGTTCGCAGGAACTTGGGACTTCGATCCCATTTTCTCTTAAAATCTGCAGAATTGTCTTGCCTGCCGGCACTTGTAGGGTCAACGCTGACCGGGATAGCGCTATTTCAAAGGTCGTCTTATAGTCAATTTCTTTCGAATTTTTAAAATACTCAAAATGAACCGCTTCGTCTGGCCATCCACACTTCTTTGCAGCTTCACGAGCCGCCTCCAACATTACACCAGGACCACATATATAGACATGTTGAGCCGCAACATAATTAGCAAGAACACCAGAAATTACATTGCGTGTTGCTCGCGGCGAGAGCCCCATGTAAGTTTTTGTAAGACCATCCAAGTCATGCAAGATCTCCGGAAACGCCAAATCAGCTGCGGTTTGAACAAAGATATGCAGCTCGAATGGTAGTCCCTGAGCTTTAAGCGCTTGAGCCATAGAGAGTAAAGGTGTGATACCTATACCGCCTGAAATTAGAATCGTTTTCACCGCATCACGGCGAAGTGGAAAGTTGTTATGTGGCGCCGATATTGCAATGACATCGCCTTCTTGAACATCATCATGAAGGCATATTGATCCGCCACGAGATGCGACATCACGTTTAACACCGATAGTGTAGTGATCGGTTTGACCCGGTCCATTTGTTAGTGAATATTGCCGCAGCATACCGTTAGGTAGGCTGACGTCTATGTGTGCACCGGGTTGGAAGGTTGGGAATTGTTCGCTAAACGCCTCAAGCCGAAATGCCATAACATTTTGAGATGTAATCCATTTTTTAGCAACCTTTGCACGAAACTCAACCTTTGGGCCAGCAGTATTAATGTTTGGCATTTGAGCGAGATCTTTAGCAACAGGCTTAAATTCCACCTCTATAGCTCGGGGAGGAGAGAGACCACTCACGGCCAGTTCTATTTTGTCTCGTAAGGCTGTCATCATCGCATTATGATGCCTCAGAGCAACGATGGGATCGACTGGTTGGGGTATCAACAAGCCACGTATGATTGTTTTCCCTGAATCAACAGGTTGGAAAAATAGTTGCAACTCTGACGCCCCAGATTGAAGGGTCATAGATGTGTCGCTCTTATGCGTCACCATTCCATAAGGGTAATCGGTCGCAAATTTTTGCACTAAGTCAGATGGAGCGTTTATTGGAATTGCACGCAAAGTTAAGGGTGCTGTATCCGTTAATGTAACAGGCGTCTCAAAACTTCTTTCAGGCGCCACAGCTGACCAAACAAGCCCATACTTCTCAATACATTGATAAGTATTGTTGCAAACGGTGCGAGCGGGTGCGTCAGCAGGATGGGCCGGAATATAGGTGCAGCCTGCGGTTCGATTCGCATATCGCCACCCATGATAAAGACAACGGAGTTCACTACCCTCGTTCAGACCTATGCTTAACCGTACACCACGATGCAGGCACCTATTTTCCCAGACATTTACATGGCCGTCATCAGCGCGCCAAATGGCTAATTCATGCCCCCAAAGTTGGCCCTGATAAACATGTCGTAATGGAAGGTCGCTGCTTGAGGCAACAGGATGCCACTGGCTAAGGTCAACTTTCATCTCGTACTCCAAGTCAAATTGAAGGAATGACACCGTAGGTCAGACCTTTTTTTGCAAGCCATCGGCGGTAAGCAATAGCAGATTTGTCAGCACGGATCGGTGTTTCAGCACGGCTGTCAAGTGGTAAGCGTTTTGGAAACTGGTTCTCTAAGATCGACTTGTCCTGTCCAAAAATAATCTGCTGAAAATACCTAATACTTTCATAGCTATTTGCGACGTCAATCACGCACATTCCGGTATGCGCACGTGTCCATTCAGGACCCATCGGCTGAAGGAACATATAAATAACATCCATCCGCCCTTCAGCTTCATACCCAGGACTAGATTTGTACAAGAGTGCACAGTTAGTATGTGGAACACGAAAAATGTAATCAACGTCCGCACCAGCCTCAGACGCCAACGAGGCCTGTGGTTGATAAAATCTACAACGGGTAGCCATGATTTCATCACGGCTTTCTGAAACGTCTACATCGTATTCTTTAACCTCAGTATGCGGCTCCTCTCCCAAAATGCCAGTATGCACGAATGGAAAGTGTCCCATATCAAGAAAGTTTTCGATAGCGCGGCCGAATGATACGTTCACACCAAAAACTCCGGTAGCAACGTTTTGGCGATCAGGTTCATCAATTTCCCCGACGGCGAATAATTCGTCTGGTGGTATTCCAAGACTGGTCCATAAAAACCCATACGCACGTTTTGTAGGTAGCACAAAACTCACATTGTCACATGACCAAACAAATAATTCACCCTGCGCTGTCTGCTGATAAAATAACGAACGGCCAAGAAGAACAGTTCTGTGTTTTTGACCAACTACTATTTCATTAAAGGAGCTGAGTGGATGCCATTGATTTAGTATCACTGGATCGTCACAATGTTGTGTCATACTACTTCTCTCCTACTTATCGAAAATATGGAACATCAATTTTGATCGACTGGATTGATTTGTTGCCACAGTTTCACCCCCAAAAAAACCAAACAATAAACAGCATAGCAAGACAAATATCACGTAATATATCAGAATTGGCGTGATCATTGAATT
>DFSJ01000125.1:0-167 GCA_002378585.1 Flavobacteriaceae bacterium UBA3440
ATCACGGCATTTAACCCAAAGGTATGTGCATATGCCCTTACCCAATGATCTGCACTAGCCTTTGAAGCGGCATAAGGGGAGTTTGGGGCGTAAGGGGTCTGCTCGGTGAAATAGCCCGTTGACCCAAGTGAACCATACACCTCGTCGGTGCTGATGTGGTGAAATCT
>DFSJ01000125.1:457-2944 GCA_002378585.1 Flavobacteriaceae bacterium UBA3440
GGTGAAATCTTTTTTCGGGTTGGTCTTTCCAGTGTTTTATCGCCAGCGTCAACAAATTGAGTGTTCCCTGTACATTCGTGGTCAAAAACACCTCAGGGCCATGGATGGAGCGGTCTACGTGGCTTTCTGCGGCCAAATGAATCACCGCATCAAAGGGGTAGGTCGACCAAAGCTCGGTCAGGGCGTCAACATCAGTGATGTCCAGGTGGTGAAAATGATAGTTTGGCGCTTGACTGACGGGTATTAAGGGAGTCAAATCTGCCGCATAGGTCAAGGCGTCTAGGTTGTGGATCGTCCATTGAGGGAACTCCTTCACCAAACGAAGTATCAGATGAGACCCAATAAAGCCCGCTCCTCCGGTAACCAAAATGCGTTGATGCGCCCCTGTATCCATTTCCCCGACTTATCCGTTAAATATTTGTTCCAAAATCTTCTCGGTAATCAGGTAAGTCGGCTTAACGCCTGTAGTTCCTAAGCCTCCAGAGGCCAGTGTGCTCCCTGTCTCCAAGGGATTGTCCGAAGCGTAATACGCATAGCGAACCACCACGTCTTCCCGAATGTTTTTCCGGATTTTCGCTGCGGCTTGTATGGCTTTTTGGTAGTGAACGCCCTCCATCTCCAGTCCGATGACCCCCCATGAGGAAGCTTGAAAATAGGAAAGGATGTCTTTGTTTTGCAGTGAAGTCCCCAACACAGAGATCATCGGGCCGCCAAACACCTGTAGTCCATGGCCGGTGAAATCAGCTACAGACAAAGCGTTTTCAAATGGATAATTATCCGCAGTACCCTCAAAAATATGGGCTGTCGGAATCATCAAGTCTCCTTTGTCTCCGGCCAATATTCCCGCTTTTCCCATAATAGAAACGGAAGCGATATTCAGGTATTGAGCGCCGATTGGGGTGTCAAACGGTTTTAAAAACTCGTCGACGGTTTCAAAGGCTTGTTCGCCAAATGCGTAGTCCATCACCACCAAAACGGGTTGGTCGTCTTGATTTTTTCCGCTTTTAAACGCACATGCACCCGACACACACTGAGCCATATCAAACACCTGTACATCGATGTTGGTGCCCGAGGTGTCATCGATCGAAATCATGCCGTGGGCGTGGGCATAGGCCTTTACTTGACTGCGCAAATGATCATTCTCTGACGCGCTGAGCAGTTCATACCTTGCTAGAGCGGTAAGCCCTTTGGTGTCCTCTTCCAAGGCGTGACCCGCATAGAGGGCGTTCATGACCGAGTGCATGTTGGCGCTGATCAAGTGTATTGGGCGATTAAACAATTGGTGGTCAGAAAGCACTTTCTTGATGTTATTGGCCCATTTCTCTCCGTAGATGTGGTGGCCTATGCGCTCGCGCAATAGGGGGCTAAACGAAATGCTTCGCTTGATGCCTTGGGTGTGTTCGTCCATGGAGCGTTTGATGAGCCAGAAGAACAATGAGAGCATTCGGTCAGGAGCCTGGGGGGTAGCAAAATTAGTGTACAAAGCCCGAGCCTCTGTATACGTTCTGCCCATCATACTGGCCAGATGTATCAAGGCGCGCTCACGATCTGCCTCCGTGCGTTCTTCCATGCCCATCACCGAGGAAAACTTAACCCAATCGTGGCTAAAGGTTTGTGTGTCTGTCTGCCAGGCTCGTTCCTGAAGTTTGTCGGCTTCCCAATACAAAAAGGTCAAATGGGTCAAAATATCGTATACGTCGGATCGACCCCGGGTGATTTCGATATTCATCTGGTCAGGGTCGATGCGGTAACAATTTCTGCGGCGTTTAGGGGGAACAATGGGTTTAAGATGCGTTTGGGCGTAGCCCTCATCAGAAGTCAAATTGATGTGGACGCACTCCTCAATGCCTTCGGGTAGGCGCTCTAATACATAAATCAGCCCGTTGAGTTCTGTTTTGTCTTCGGCAATCGACCCGTAGATTTCTGGCCTTAATTCCAGTAGGGCGGAGCGGAGCGCATTACCTGACTCTCCCATAGGTTTGTAGTGTCCACGGTTCAGCAAATGCTGCATGGCCACATAAATTCTTTTGATCGCATTAGTGGACTCTCTCGCCCTTGATTGATTCATCATTTTGCTAAGGTATTAAAGCTGTGCAAAGCATCGGCCATTTGGCGGTCATTAGACAGTCGCTGGACTTTATTTTGCCCGCCCAGACGGCCCAATGACCTCATATAATCCGAAAAACAGTGATGTCCTAGGGGGGTGATTACCAGACTGCGCAACACAGAACCGGCAATCAGGTCGTCGTAATAGGTGTTTTGGCCCCTCATCGCGAGATCTAGGGCCTGGGCAAATGCCTCCAGGTCACTCGGCATTTTCTCAAAATCGATCAACCACTCGTGATAGGGCAACCCGCTTTCCGGAGTAATCTGTGGCGCTACCGTAAATTCGTTGATCTGCGCATCGCTCTGTGCCAAGGCCTGCTGCATCGCGTACTCAACCTCTTTGGCGATCACATGCTCCCCAAAAGCCGAAATAAAGTGTTT
>DFSJ01000125.1:3219-5650 GCA_002378585.1 Flavobacteriaceae bacterium UBA3440
ATGCGCCCTGAAACAATTACCCGATACGGCGTGGTTGAGGTAAATTGTACCGTATCTCCCATATTATACCCCCATAAACCGCTCTGGGTACTGATAATCAAGACATAATCTACCCCAATGCGCACTTGGTCTAAGGTGAGCCTTTTCGCCGTAGGCTCGTGGAAACTTGCCGCCTCGATAAACTCATAGAAAATTCCGCTGTTGAGCAACAGCAACATCCCGCGCTCTTGTTGTTTGTCTTGGTAGGCAAAAAACCCTTCGCTGGCGGGGAAAAGTTCAATGCTGTCCACCCTTCCGCCCATCAAGGCTTCAAATTTGGCCCGGTAAGGTTCGTAATTCACTCCTCCGTAGATAAACAACTGAAAATTGGGAAACAAGGCTTTTGTAGACTTCCCTGTATGGGCCTGAAGGCGCTCAAAGTACATTTGAACCCAGGAGGGTATGCCAGCTATTACCCCCATATCTTGCTCCTTGGTCTCTGCAACGATGGCCTCTACTTTGGATTCCCAATCTTCGATGCAATTGGTTTTCCAAGAAGGCAGTCGGTTTTTTTGCAAATAGGCCGGAACAAAATGCGCGGAAATACCTGAAAGTCTCCCTGTTTTTATCCCCCCTACTTCCGTGAGTTCGGGACTCCCTTGCAGAAAAATCATTTTGCGGTCGACAAAACCCGCTTGACCCGTTTCGTGAATGTAGGACAAAATCGCGTTTTTAGAGGCTTCCACTTGTGCCTTCATGCCTGGACCGGTGATCGGGATGTACTTAACCCCCGAGGTAGTTCCTGATGTTTTGGCAAAATAAAGGGGTTTGCCAGGCCACAATACATCGGAAGCTCCTTCTTTGATGCGTTCCACATAGGGCTTTAATCCTTCATAATCCCGAACGGGCACCCGGGAAACAAAATCTGCGTGGGAGTTGATCGAGCCAAAATCATGGTCTCGGCCAAATTCCGTAGTTCTAGCCGCCTTAATCAGCGAATTAAACACTCTTTGTTGGGTTTCGTGTGGAGCGCTTGCCCATCGCTGGGTTTTTTGATGCGCCCAGGACGCGTAGATTTTAGCGGCGATTGACTTGATACTCATGGGGCAAAATCGATATACAGGTTTGGATTAACTGGCGCGCCGTCTTTCCAGAGTTCGAAATGAAGGTGGGGTCCTGTACTCAGAGAACCTGTGCTGCCTACCGTAGCGATCGCTTCGCCGGCTTTTACGCGGTCAGACTGGCTTTTTAGCAACGTTCCGCAGTGTTTGTACACAGAGATAAATCGATCTTGATGCTCCACCACCAAAACGTACCCCTGATTGGAGGTCCAATCTGCAAACACCACCGTGCCTTGAGCCACTGATTTAACAGGGGTTCCTGGATCAGCAGTAATATCGAGCGCCCAATGGTTGTGTTCCGGTTCAAATGCACTGGAAAAAGGCCCTGACGCTGGGGGATAAAACACTTGGAGTCCTGCGTTGGGTGCGGGAAAAACATTGACGCGGTCCTCAAAAGCCACAGCCACCCGCAGCAAAGAGTCTTCTGCAATGGTAGAGAAATCGACATCGATACTATCGCTGGGGATAGGTAAAAACAAAGTGTCGGCTACCTGCTCCAACGGAAGATCTCCCCTAAGGGCTTCAATAACTCGGGTCAGGTACAAATTATTCTGGGCCAATGCCTGCTGAAGCGAATCCGTTTGCTCAGAGAGTTCCACCGCCTTTTTTCTCAGACTAGTGGACGCATACCCTGGAATATATTCCCGTAATGGGGTAAACGCAATGACCACTGTGGTGATCAAAATCAACAAAAAAGAACCTAGGGAAACAAGCAGCAAAACGTTGAGTCTATTGAGGGTCAACGAAAACTTTTCTTCGTGTGTATCCTCATTTTGAACCAACAATCGGTACTTGTCTAGCCACTTCTTGGCGCCTGGCTTGAGCCTGTTTGATGTCTTTTGTGCCATGTAGGACAAAGATAAGGATTTGGATGCTGCTGTAGCAGGGGGAATTTTATTACATTTGTTCCTATTAAACACAAGCTATGATCGCACTATTCCCCTATTTAGCTGTTGGCCCTTGGCAAGTTGTTGTTGTGGTGGCCCTCGTATTGCTTCTTTTTGGCGGCAAAAAAATTCCTGAATTAATGCGCGGCTTAGGCAGCGGTATCAAAGAATTTAAAGATGCCTCTAAGGAAGATAAAGACACCGTAGATCCCAAGATCGAAAACAAAAATTAACATAGAGCCCTCGGGCCTGTGAAACAAAAAAGAGCCGTAAGGCTCTTTTTTTTTATTGCGCAGAGCTCAAAATCCCCTCGAGCTCAAAAAGCAAGTCTCGTTTTAGGGTGTCTGGGGCAAATACAAACCCTTCAAGTACCAGGATCCGATCTAACTCTGGTTGGTCGAGGTAGTAAGCGACGAAAGGCCCCGCCATGGGGTAATGGCGCAT
>DFSJ01000146.1 GCA_002378585.1 Flavobacteriaceae bacterium UBA3440
TTCACTCCCCGCTAAGGAGAGCATCGAAGTGAAAGGGACGCCGTAGACAAATTCTCGGTATACCTCATCCACAATCACAAAAATGTCGTGCTTTTTGGCCAAGGTCAATACTTGGCTTAGCTCTGCTTCACGGTACACATAACCCGTGGGATTTCCTGGGTTGCAAAGAAGTATGGCTTTGGTTTTTGGCGTAATGAGTGCTTCAAATTGCTCAATGCTGCCCAAAGCAAAATTATCCTCAATTCGGGTCGGAAGGGGAACGACTGTTACATTGTTGGCTGTGGCAAATCCATTGTAATTGGCATAAAACGGCTCAGGTACAATCAGCTCATCCTGGGCGTCACAAACCACACCAATAGCAATCGATAAGGCCTCTGAGCCACCTGTCGTGACTATAATTTCAGTCTCGTCCACCGGAATATTCACTCCCTGATAGTAGTGGGCTAGTTTTTTTCGGTAGGCCGAAGTGCCCTCCGATGGGCTGTAACTCAACACCTCCACCTGGGCTTCTCTGACCGCCTTTAGAGCGGATTCAGGGGTTGGAATGTCGGGTTGTCCTATGTTGAGGTGTATGACCTCAACACCTCTTTTTTTGGCCTGTTCCGCAAACGGTGCCAGCTTTCTGATCGGAGACTCGGGCATGTGCTGCCCTTTAAATGAAATTTTCGGCATTTTATTGTTTGGGTGCGTCGACTTGACCCACAATGTATAGTTGCTTGGGTTCTGCTCCTGCGTTGGAGTAGACATAGATGGTCTTTCTGATAGGGCCTACGCGTTGGGTGTCGTAGACAACTTCAATTTCTCCTTGTTTCCCGGGCATAATCGGAGCGGTAGGTTTTTTGGGCACCGTACATCCGCAGCTGGAACGCACATCGGAGATGACTAATGGGGCATGGCCCTGGTTGGTTAGTTTGAAAATTTTCAGCCCGTTGCTCCCTTGGGTAATGGTGCCATAATCCAAGGTGTCTTGAGCAAATTTCATCACAGGGGTTTGCGCCCAAATCGGTGCAGCAAAAAGTGCTAGCACAACGGTAAGCCATAGTTTTTTCATGGGATTTTTTTTGTTACCCAAAGGTAGCAAAGTGGACTTGATTGTACAAACGGGAATATTTGCCATTGACTGGGTTGATTTTTATATTTTTGTGGTGGCCATGGGCTTCCCCCTTGGCGCTTTTTATTTATGGAATTACCTTCAAAATACGCCCCTCAACAAGCCGAAAGCAAATGGTATCAATACTGGATGGAAAACGGATATTTTCGATCCACGCCTGACCATAGAACACCCTATACGATTGTTATACCGCCACCCAATGTTACGGGTGTGCTGCACATGGGTCACATGCTCAATAACACTATTCAAGATGTGTTGATCAGAAAAGCCAGACTACAAGGGTTCAACGCTTGTTGGGTGCCAGGTACTGACCACGCTTCTATAGCCACGGAGGCCAAGGTGGTGGCACAACTCAAGGAACAAGGGATTGAAAAAAGCGATTTATCGCGCGAAGAATTTTTGTCCCATGCCTGGGCTTGGAAGGAGAAATACGGTGGAGTGATTTTAGAGCAACTCAAAAAATTGGGGTGCTCTTGTGACTGGGATCGCACGGCATTTACCATGGATCCTCAGCTGTCTGACTCGGTCATTAAAGTATTTGTCGATCTGTACAACAAAGGTCTTATCTACCGGGGATACCGCATGGTTCACTGGGATCCAGAGGCCTTGACCACCCTTTCTGATGAGGAGGTGATTTACGAAGAAAGATCTGGCCTGTTGTACTTTGTCTCTTATCCACTGGCCGATGGATCGGATCAAATTACGGTAGCCACCACACGGCCTGAGACGATCTTGGGCGACACAGCTTTGTGCGTACATCCAGAAGACCCGCGATATGCCCACTTAATCGGTCAAGAGGTATTGGTACCCATCACCAACCGAAAAGTGCCTGTGATCGCTGATGAATATGTCGATCCAGAATTTGGTACAGGTTGCTTAAAGATAACCCCAGCCCACGATCCCAATGATTACCTCATCGGTCAAAAGCACGGTCTAGAATTGATCGATATTTTTCACCCCAATGCTACGCTCAACAGTTACGGTGGACCCTTCGAGGGGATGGACCGTTTTGAAGCTAGAAAAGCGGTGGCCAAATGGTTGGAGGAACACGGGTTTTTGGTAAAAAAAGAAAATCATCAAAACAAAGTAGGTACGTCTGAACGCACCAAGGCCGTAATCGAACCCAGATTATCGGATCAATGGTTTTTGCGCATGGATACCTTGGTCAAGCCCGCCCTTGAAGCGGTTATGGACACCCAAGAGATCAAGTTATTTCCCAAAAAGTTTGAGAACACCTACAAGCATTGGCTTGAAGGGATCCGCGATTGGAACATCAGCCGACAGCTTTGGTGGGGACAACAAATCCCTGCCTATTACTACGGGGATGCCAAAACGGATTATGTAGTCGCAGAATCTTTGGAAACGGCGTTAGCGCTTGCACGAGAAAAATCAGGCAATGCTCAGCTGGCTGCCAATGATCTCAGAAGGGATGAAGATGCTTTGGATACTTGGTTTTCATCTTGGCTATGGCCCATCAGTGTGTTTAACGGGATATTAGATCCTGAAAATCCAGAAATAAAGTATTATTACCCGACCAATGATTTGGTTACCGGTCCAGACATCCTGTTTTTCTGGGTGGCGCGCATGATTTTTGCGGGTTATGAATACATGGGGGAGAAGCCCTTCACCAATGTATACCTCACTGGATTGGTGCGCGATGCACAGCGTAGAAAAATGTCTAAATCCTTGGGTAATTCTCCAGATGCCTTAAAACTCATAGAAGATTACGGGGCTGACGGGGTACGCGTCGGATTGCTTTTGAGCGCATCAGCCGGTAATGACTTGTTGTTCGACGAAGCGCTTTGTGCTCAAGGCCAGCATTTTGCCAACAAAATATGGAACGGATTTAGATTGGTTCAGTCCTGGGAAGTAGCCGAAATCCCACAACCTGAAACAGCTCAACTGGGTATTGAATGGTATCGAGGTGCGTTTAATCAAGCGTTGGCGGTGATTGAGGATCATTTTGAGAAGTACCGCATTTCCGATGCTTTAATGGCCTTGTACAAGTTGGTTTGGGACGATTACAGCGCATGGTTGCTGGAAATCATCAAGCCCGCTTATGGAGCTCCAATCGACAAAACCACCTATGAATCTGTGATCGCTTTGTTGGAGCAAAACCTGGTATTATTACATCCATTTATGCCGTTCCTCACCGAAGAGATCTGGCAATACATCCAACCAAGGAGCAAAGATCAGGCGCTGATTGTAGGTCAATGGCCTAAGCCATACACGACTGACACGGAGCTCACCAACTCATTTGGGCTGGCCGCTGAGGTAATTGCCGGGGTGAGAAATATCCGGCAAGAGCATGGGATTCCTCAAAAAGAGGTGTTGTCCCTTGGTGTTTTGGCTGACGATCAATTCCCCAAGGCTTGGGTGCCAGTGATCACTAAATTGGCCCACGTTGAAGAGGTGACCTGGGTAGAGGAAGCCCCAGAGGGTTCAGCCTCATTTAGGGTGATGTCCTCGGAGTGTTTTGTTCCTTTGTTGGGGCAAATAGATCCAGTGGAAGAACTCAAAAAATTAAATGATGAGTTGGCCTATACACAAGGATTCTTGGTTACAGTAGAAAAGAAACTGTCCAATGAACGTTTTGTGCAAAACGCCCCAGAATCAGTCCTTGCTCTAGAACGAAAAAAGCAGTCAGATGCTTTGGAAAAAATTGAGATGCTCAGCCAGCGTATCGCTCAGTTGAGTTAGTCTTTATTTTTAAGGATTTCTTGTTGAATCTGATGAGCCAGGTCGATGTATTGTTGCATGGCTTGGTCTCTGTCGGTATGTCTGGCTTGGAACAGCGCATTGGATTTAAATGCGTCGATCATACTTTGTGCTCCTTGGTCCAAGGCGTTTAAACTCACCTTTAAACCGGTAGCAATTTTGTAGTAAGCATACAGCTTGAGCATGGTGTCCGGAGGCAGTTTAACGGGCAGCTCCGACATCGAAGCTACCGCTTTTTCAAACTCTTGGTTAATCATCCAGCGGATCTTTGTCTGGATAGATCGCAATAACTGTTTCTGCCCCTTTTACTTTTTGACCCAGTTTGACCGTGACCACGGCATCTAGAGGAAGAAATACATCCACCCTAGATCCAAACTTGATAAATCCGGCATCTTCCCCTTGAATGGCTTTCTGACCAACTTGGGCGTAATTCACTATTCTACGGGCCAATGCGCCAGCGATTTGACGGTATAATACAGGTCCGAATTTTGGGGTTTTAACCACCACGGTAGTGCGCTCGTTTTCTGTAGAAGATTTTGGGTGCCAGGCCACCAGGTATTTGCCAGGGTGATATTTTGAGTAGCTCACTACACCGCTGGCAGGGTACCTGGTGACATGTACATTTATTGGCGACATGAATATAGACACTTGTTTTCTTTGATCGCCTAACACTTCTGTTTCCATGACTTCTTCAATCACTACAACTTTACCGTCTACCGGGGATAAGATGTGGTTGTGGTTTAGAGCAGCCCTTCTCTTGGGATTGCGAAAAAATTGCAGGATCATGATCAATAGGATCAACACCATTACTTTCAGGCTCATGGACAACCAAATAGGTTCCAAGGCCAAATAGTCAATTCCCAAAACAGATGCCATAGCGATCACCAAACTAATGCCGATGATCAAGTGTCCTTCTTTATGAAACATAATCAAATATAAACAACGTCAAATAAGCCCATGGGGCAGAAAAAAGTAAACTGTCCAGTCGGTCTAACATACCTCCGTGTCCAGGTAATATAGCGCCGCTGTCTTTTACTCCTGCGGCGCGTTTCAATTTAGATTCCAAAAGATCACCTAGATTACCCGACACAATCAGGACAAAAGAGAGTATCCCCCATTGAAAAGGGCTGAGCGGACCTCCAAAATGACCGCAAAGATAGGCCGCAGACATCCCGAAAATTAACCCTCCAATGGCTCCCTCAACTGTTTTGTTGGGCGACACACTGGGAAATAATTTATTTTTGCCCCACAAACTACCCGTGACATAGGCCATGGTATCGTTGGCCCAGATCACACAGAATATACCCGCGATGAGTATGGAGTCAAACCCCTGGGTTCTGTAGGGAATCATTGTCAAAAAAATGCTGCCACCACCGACATAAAGCAGCCCAGTGATCAAACGATGACTTTCAGGCATTTTGTCTTTGGTGGTATTAAACAGGTAGACGATCAGCCTGATATTCATCGCTAATGTAGCGATCAATAAAATCCAAGGTGAGATGGGGTCGTGGAGTAGATAGATATAGGCCCACCACAACAAAAGGTATAGGGCAAAAATCAGATAACCCCTGATTTTACTGAGTTTTTTGTACTCAAAAATACAGGCCAGTCCAAAGGACATAAACAGGAAGTCAAAAGCGTCCGAGTTTAAAAATACCGAAGCAAGCAACAAAAACACGTAGACCAAGCCGGTCAAAGATCTTCTAAGGGCATTTTTCATTTACAGGTCCTCTAAAAGCAGAAGATAAACGTTTTTGATCGGGCTTCCGTAGCTTAAAAATTCCGGTTTGTCAGCCCCTTGTAGTTTGAAGTTTTTTAATGCAGTGATGTTGGAGGGAATCCGATCGTATTTGCGTTTGATTTGATAAAGTCCATCGTTGATCTGAGGAGTTAGTTGACTGGTCTTGGCAAAAACGACAATATGATCAGGCAAATCCACAATTTTTTTATCCCCCAATTGTTTTTCACTCATCAATATGGAACCGTTATGGGCAATCAAAAACTCACATCCAGTAAAAAAAACCAGTGAGGTAATGTCACTACAAAAAGGAATTTCTCTTGACTGGCAGATAGAAATCAAGTTTTTATCGGTGGTGAAAAAAGGTTCGCTCTGCCAACCTTGCTCGATGATAATCTTATCGAGCATGTCATAAACTTCACTGAGTTCCGTGCAGTAGAGAAACTTACCTCCATTCTTATTAAACTCGACAGCAAATTTTTCATCTGTCGGCAACGCAATATCTGGCATATAGGCACTCCGCTCTTCCTGTTCTGAGGGACTCACCTGTTTTTTAGCGCCAAATATTTTGTCAAATAAGTTCAATAATCTCCTTCCGTTAACGGCTCTTCTATTGGTTTTTCATGAATAACTTCCACTGATTCAGTTGATTCGGTATTTTTTTCAAACGGGCGTTGTCCAAAAATCTTTTCCAAATCGTCCTTAAATATAACTTCTTTTTCCAATAATCGCTGAGCTAGCTCGTCTAATTTACTTCTGTGCTTAGTGAGAAGTTCAATGGCTCTTTGGTATTGGGATTCAATGAGTAAAGATATTTCTTTATCAATCACTTGAGCGGTTTCTTCGCTGTAGGGTTTGGTAAATCCGTATTCGCTCTGTCCAGAGGAATCGTAATAAGTGATGTTTCCCAGGGTTTCGTTTAATCCATAAACGGTAATCATCGCTCTGGCTTGTTTGGTTACTTTTTCCAAGTCGCTTAAAGCACCAGTGGAAATTTTTCCAAACACCACTTGTTCAGCAGCTCTTCCCCCTAGGGTAGCACACATTTCGTCCAGCATTTGTTCTGTGCGTACAATTTGCCGTTCTTCAGGTAAATACCAAGCTGCACCTAAAGACTGACCTCTGGGAACAATAGTCACCTTGACTAAAGGCGCCGCATGTTCTAACAACCAGCTGACCGTAGCATGACCTGACTCGTGGTAGGCAATGGTTTCTTT
>DFSJ01000112.1 GCA_002378585.1 Flavobacteriaceae bacterium UBA3440
TGTGTTACCCGGGTTGTGCGCTTTAAATCCCCAATCTATTCTAAATAAAAAGTACCCAAAGTCGTAGCGCAATCCACCTCCAGTACCCACGGCTAAATCCCCCAACGAGGCCAATCCTTTAAATTGAGCTTCTCGATTGGGCGTATCATCTAAAAGATTCCAAATATTTCCGGCATCGATAAACAATGCGCCTAAAAAAGGACCAGCTAAGCCAAAACGGTATTCTAGATTGGCGGCTAGTTTGAAGTTTGCTTCGTTGAAATCATTTAAGTTGCTCGTTGTTCCAGGCCCTAGTGCGTAGGCGTTCCACGCTCTGTTGTCGTTTGAACCTCCGGCAAAATAGGACCTTGTAAATGGGATGTTACTGGCATTTCCGTAAGGAATGGCCGCTCCACCAAAAACGCGAAAAGCAATGCTTTGGGTAGGAGCCAAGGGCCAATGTTTGATCCAACTCAATTCAGTTTTGACGTATTGAGCGAAGGGAACTTTGGCATAACTGTACACACCGTCTTCATTTTTCTCTAGACCCACCAAAGGGGCGGCTAAAGACAGAAGCCCCCCAGCACTTTCGAAAAGTATTCTGAATTGCGCAAATTGCGGATCATTCAGGTTATTTGATATTCCGTTGGTGTAGCTCCATTGTGTACTGGAAATCAAGTTGTTTTCAGTCAGTCTCTTTCTGCGTTCCTCGATCAGCAATACCTCTTGATACTGATCGCTCAGCAGTTGATTAGTCAAAAAGTCGTCAATAAATCCCTGAGCTCCGGAGGGAATAATCAATTGGCTTGTCAAGGAGTCAAAGTATTTTGTGTAGGAAGGATCATCCCGCCATAACTGGGCCAGTTCATTTAATTGATCAAAGCTGTTTTGATATACATTAAAAAACCGATCAGGGTTTAGATTGCGCACATATTGTACATCAATCAGATTAAACGTATGTCTTGAATAAGTTTGCGCATTCCATTGGTAGCCCAACGAGGCATTCAAGGTTTGACGATCTAGTCCAATATTGTTTTGTATGCTTCGACCAAGAACCACACTGGTCTTTGGTGCCTTATCCTGGTTGATCAGGTTTTTTCCCAGGCCAAAGGGAACCCATAATTCAGGTCTGGTTAAAGAAATATCAACGCCGTATTCAGACGTATATTTTTGATCGGTGCCTACGGCATCGCCTAACAGTCCTATGGATCCACGTGTGTTGATGCGCAGAATATCTGATCGCTTGCTGATGTTCAACGCCGATACCCCAGCGCTAAAGGCAATACCTAATCGTTGTATGTTGTTGTGGGTTAAGTCTAGGTTTAGTTCTGTGGCATATCTGTCTTTGGGTACCAAATCGATCCGACCGTACAACATTCCATCATCTTGGGGTTCTGCGGCAATTCGCGGTGCGCGTAAAGTCCCGAGATTATTGATCCAGCGATACGTTTGATTTCTCTTTTCTTCGCTGTACCACTGACCGGGACTCAAGGGTATGGCCCTGGCCAATACCTGTGGCTGGTATCCAAGCTTCCCTCGGTAAAAAAATGTAATCCCTTCGTAGGTCAAACTGTCCAGTGCAGTCTCCGGATTTCGGGCATCTAGACCTACAAAAACATCAATTTTTTCCCATTGCTCGCGTTTGAAAGGCACAGCAACTGTACCCGCTGGTCCCCTGGGGGCATTGATGTTTAAATCAAGTTGTACTCGGTTATCCAGTCCTTGATTTGTTGTATCCCGCCTGATGGTAAAGGAAAGGGCAGACTCTTGAAATTGAAATACTCCATTGTTTTTGAACCACTGGGTAAGTCGCGTACGTTCCCGGGTTAGGTCTTCGACGCTCACAATATGCCCCACTTTGATGTGTGAATGTTCTTGGGCCGCTATGTATAGGCTATCCAACAGCGTATTATCGGTTTTGACCGAAAATTCATCGATGATGTAGGGATTGCCCAGATCCAACAGATACTTAACCTCTGCCAATGGTTTTTTTGGGTGAAAGACCACGGTGTCTTTGATTTTTGCATTGAAATACCCTTTGGACTGATAAAAGTCTACCATTTTTAAACGATTACGGGCTGTTTCCTGGGAGGAGTAATATATGGGTGCTTGACCTATTTTTCTCAACCAAGGTTGATCTTGTAGATCTCGAGGCGCTCTAGATATTTGGTAAAGCCAAAGTTTGGGGCGAATCCCCGCAATTTGACTGTTGGGTTTTGTCGATAACAAAGCGAGAACAGAGTCGTTTCTAATCTTTTTGTTTCCGATTAAAATTGTCTGTTCATCGAGCAAAAAACGGCCCTCCGGAATATTTTTCAGTCCACTGCAACCGATCAACATCCCCAAAATGAAGATAAGCGTTACTTTTGTGGGCAAGCCCTTGAGGCAGTGTGTATTCATCGCATTCAAAATTACACTATTTGTATGGTTGGAAAAAACCAAATCAAGCAGATCAAATCTCTGCATCAGAAAAAGAATCGATGGGCTGAAAAGGCCTTTATCGTTGAGGGGCATAAAACCATTAACACCTTACTAGAATACGGACTATCGCTACACTGGTTAGGGGGAACAGCAGATCAACAGCATCGATTTGTCACACCGGAGTTTCAGGTGTTATCCCCACAACAACTCAAACAAGTCAGCGCGATGACGACCCCTCCTGGGAGTTTAGCTGTATTTGCCATCCCAGTTTCCACTTCTTTGCCCTCACAAGGATGGATAGTAGCTATTGATGAGGTGCAAGACCCAGGTAATCTGGGTACCATTATTCGTTTATGTGATTGGTTTGGGATAGAGGACCTAGTCTGCAGTATAGGAACAGTTGATGCGTATAATCCCAAAACAGTTCAGGCGTCCATGGGATCGTTAGCTAAAGTGAAGGTTCACTACACTGAATTAACCGATTGGTTGAGTCAAACTGATTTGCCTATTTATGGTACAATGCTTGATGGGCAGTCAATTTATGAACTGGTATGGCCTAAGCAAGGAGTATTGCTCCTGGGCAATGAGGCCAATGGAATTTCCCCGGATATGATTCGCTTGTTGCATCACCAAATCACCATTCCGGCCAC
>DFSJ01000047.1:0-990 GCA_002378585.1 Flavobacteriaceae bacterium UBA3440
ATCGGCCACAACAACAATCTGGCCTTGTCTAAATTTCCGTTATCTGGCCAGCTATTCAAAGGGGCAAATCTCTGGGTTCCAGTTCCTGCACCTCCGCGACCGTCTCCAGTCCTGTATGTACCGGCACTGTGCCAGGCCATACGGATAAAAAATGGTCCATAATGTCCATAATCTGCTGGCCACCAATCCTGTGAGTTGACCATCAGATCCATAATATCCTGTTTTACAGCTCCCAAATCAAGTTTTTTAAACGCCTCAGCATAATTAAACCCGGCATCCATAGGATTGGATAGGGAAGAATGTTGTCTAAGGATATTTAATTTTAATTGATTGGGCCACCAGTCTCTGTTGCTCGTTCCGCCACCGGCAACTTGTTTGGTGGTTGCGCCGCTAAAAGGGCATTTACCTGCACCACTTCCGTGGGTAGATCCGTGTGCGTGATTGTCCATAATACATAGGTTTTTGAAGAGTACGAAGTTACGTATTCCTTATCAATTATTTTTATCTATAGTTCTTATCAATCGATAGATAAAATCAATTATAGGGTGTTCAACATTTCCGCTTCTTCCTCAGCCAAAAGCGCTTTGGATGCGCGACGCACCAAACGCAATCTGCCAAAAGCCAACACCGTTGAGGCCCCAAGTGTGCAAAATGCCATCACCCCAGTCATCGGAAGAGCCGTGCCATCGTGAAATAACGAGACCAAAGCTGATAGCAGGGCGCCTACACTCATTTGAAAAAAGCCCATCAATGCAGACGCATTTCCGGCATTCTTAGAGAAGGGAGCCATGGATAGTGCTGATGCATTGGGAAATATGAGTCCTTGACAACTCAAGAAAAGAAAAAGCAGTCCAACCATACTCCACAGCTGAATCAAACCTGTAGCCGTAAGCAATACCAAAGTAAGTCCAACAAGGCTTTGAATGCTTAAGGCGATACGGATAATCTGATCAGACCCCCACTTGGTGAGCAAAAAACCATTGATTTGTG
>DFSJ01000047.1:1280-4491 GCA_002378585.1 Flavobacteriaceae bacterium UBA3440
TGAAATAGTCCATAAACACAAATGGAGAACCACTGATGTACGCGTATAATCCTGAATAGGCGATCGAACTGGTTGCCGTATACAAGGCAAACTGGGGCTCTGCAAGGACACTTTTAAAACTCTTGAGTATCGATTTGGGTTTAAGCGAATAGCTTGGATTGGGTGCGGCCCCTTCAGGCAATAAAAAATAGATACCCAGCACTATGGCGGCAATCACTGCGACCAAGACCCCAAACAAAGCACGCCAACCCAGATGGATGGTGATCAAGCTACCTAAAGTTGGGGCAATCAGTGGAGATACTGCAATGACCAACATCAATGAAGAGAAAACTTTAGCGATCTGGTGCACAGGAAATAAATCCCGAACCAGCGTCCGCGAAGCGACCATGCCGACACATCCACCTAAAGCCTGAAGCCCACGAAAGAAAATAAGCGCTTCAACACTTTCTGATAAGGCACAGCCCACTGAGGCCAATGCGTATAGAGCTAAACCTCCATACAGCGGTTTCTTTCGACCAAAACGCTCTAGCAGCGGTCCATAGACCAATTGCCCTAGAGAAATGCCCACAAAAAAAGCAGAAAGGGAAAGCATTACTGAAGATACATCGGTCTTCAAATCCGAGGCAATCGCAGAGAAAGCAGGCAGATAAAGGTCAATGGAAATAGGCCCAATAGAAGAAAGCAGCCCTAATATAAAAATCAGGACTGCTTTAGGTGCTTTTTTTTCAGACATCTACTGAATCGCCTTTTTAATTCTGGCGTTTAACTCAGCTAAATGTATTTTGGTGAGTGCATCCGAAGAACCCGACTTGGTTGTTTTGGCCAGTTTGGTCAACTGGTCTAAAGCAGCCGCACGAATATCTGTGACATCGGGGTCAACAGCATTTCCAGCACCTCTACCTGATGGAGCGGCCGGTTTATCTTGCAATAAGAAAATGAGTCGATCCACATGGGCGCGCTGTACATTTCTTCGGTAGGTATCTACCGCTTTTCCGCCGCGTGCGTCTGACCAAATTCCTTGGGTTAAATCATCCATCATTTGCTTGATGTTGTAGGCAGCCCCCGCATTAACTGCTTCGTTTTCCATCACCCTGGCCAAACGCTCAAAAGACATCAACTGATTCAAGGTGCGCACTTGAAGGCCGCGTACCTTTTCCACCGCTGGAGTGAAATCAATTTTGTTGAGGATGTTTTGGTCCAGCATCCAGTATGGAGTGGCAAATAATTCAGCTTGCAAAAAGCGCATCGCGTCTTGCTGTAAATTCTTGGGCACATGGGTATAAACAGCTCCTTGTTGCTCATAGGTCTTGGTGTATTTATACACACCTCCTAAGTTGGCAGTTACATGTCCCATATAGCGATTGTACTGTCCGAGTACCTCATTGTACAAGTCGCTTAAGTCCTCGTAGTCTTTACCTTCTTCACTGGTCCATTTAATCAGGTTGGGGACAATGCGCTTTAGGTTGGCGATTCCATAGGTACTCGCTTTCATCGCGTTATCTCCCAGATCTTCTGTCTGTGATGAAGGATCGATCACTTGGAACTGTTGGGCGCCGAAACGATAAAGCGGATCGCCTTTCTTATCCAAAATCCATTGATTTAGTATTGGTTTTTCTTCCTCAGGGGATTTGCCCAGAATAGGTCGATAACCCCAGGCGATGGAATATTTATCATAGGGCCCGATGTTAGGCATCAAAGCCACTCCATCATCACCGGGTTGTGCGATGTAATTAAAACGAGCGTAATCCATGATTGAGGGAGCTGTTCCGAACTCAGCCGTAAATGATGCAGAACGCAAAGAGTCCACTGGGTAAGCGACGCTACTGCCCATATTGTGCGGCAAGCCCAAGGTATGACCTACCTCATGCGAAGACACAAAGCGAATCAAACGACCCATGACGGCGTCTTTAAATTCAGGAGTCTGAGCTTCTGGATTGATCGCAGCCGTTTGTACAAAGAACCAGTTGCGCAACAGAGTCATTACATTGTGGTACCAGTTAATGTCTGATTCCAAAATTTCACCACTGCGCGGATCACTCACGTGAGGACCATTGGCATTGGGAATTGGCGATGCTAGGTAGCGAACTACTGAATAACGCACGTCCTCAGGGGACCATTCTGGATCCTCCTCTACAGATGGTGGATCAGCTGCTATAATGGCGTTTTTAAAACCAGCCGCTTCAAAGGCAACTTGCCAGTCCTCAATCCCTTGTTTGATATAGGGCACCCATTGTTTTGGTGTTGCGCGATCTACATAATAAACGATCTGTTTTTTGGGCTCTACCAATTCTCCCCTGTTGAATTTTTCAACATCCTCATCTTTAACCTCTAAACGCCAACGATCTAGGTAGGTGACGGTTTTGGACTTGTGATCTGCTAAACCATAATCGACCTGACTACGGGCAAACCATCCTACGCGCTCATCGAAATATCTGCGTCGCATGGGTTCTTTAGGCAACAAAATCATGGAGTTATTAATCTCTACAGAAAAAGCCTCCAATGAACCATTGGAAGGTGGCTTGGTAGACTTGTAGGTTTTCACGTGTCTCGCCTCAATATTAAGCGGATACGATTTAACTGACTCAATATAGGACCGTTTGGCATCTATTCCTGAAATCTTGTAGGTCTCTTTATAACCGTTGCTGATACCTAAAGTTTTTACGTCATCTTGAAACAATTCTGTCACCTCGATCAAGGTGGAAGGATGTTCGGCATCTGGTCCTGAGGCCAATATGCCAAAAGAAGCAACGATTGGTTCGAAGTTCGAATTACCTACGGCTTCATTGACCGGTAAGCTATCCGCGGCAACGTTGTCATAGGATACCAAGCGCAATAGCACTTGCTTGTTCTTTTTTTCCCAACGAAGCACTTGGGTGTTTTGCTTTCCGCCCCCAAAGCCTAAACCGTTGGCCGTTTTGGCAATACGGGTCACCATCAACATCTCACGTCCCATCAAGGAATCAGGAATCTCGTAGTAATATTTCTCGGCCACTTGATGTACAGAGAACAAACCTTGATCCGTCTTGGCTTTGTTGTTTACGATGTCTTCGTATTTTTTTTCTTTTGATGCTGCAGCATCTTTACCGCCTTTTTCCTGGGCTTGGGCAGTAAATAGAACTGCACCCAGGGCAGTCCACAACAATAAATGTCTCATGGAATATAATTTTCCCCTAATTAACTACTTTTTGTGTTAAAAAGAAAATATGCTGGA
>DFSJ01000108.1 GCA_002378585.1 Flavobacteriaceae bacterium UBA3440
GTGGGTAGGTTGGGGTTGGCGGAATCGCGTAAAATCACTGTTCCGCTGATTTGAATCACGGTTTCTCGGCCTAAACTTTTAGCGAGTTCCACCAAAGCAGCTTCAGTTCTATCGGCATCAAAGATCAACTGGGTGATCCCGTAGCGGTCGCGCAGGTCAACCCAGCACATAAAACCTTTATCTCTTACTTTTTGCACCCAGCCGCTTAGGGTGACTCTTTTTTGTGCATCGCTGGCCCTTAGGGCACCACAGGTAGTATCTCTAAACATAAATGCGCTTAATCTGCTGCAAAAATACAAAGTATTCTGCAGCTCTTAAGCGCACTTGTTCAAAATAGAGCAGTGATTATGCCCCTGTATATCTTCTTGAGGCAAATAACCCCCACTTAATTCTGTACGTCATGTACAAAAGCACCGGCACGATGATCAGTGTTAAGAAGGTCGCCACCGTCAGACCAAAAATAACCGTCCACGCCAGTGGCCCCCAGAAGATCACATTATCGCCTCCGATATAGATCTGCGGGTCTCCTGTAGAAAACAAGCTGATAAAGTTGATGTTGAGTCCAATGGCCAGCGGAATCAAACCAAGCACCGTGGTGATGGCCGTGAGAATTACAGGACGAAGACGGGCTTTACCCGCTGAAATCAAGATCGGAATCAACAGTTCTTTAGACAGCAACATGCGGTCCTCTATTCCCTTGGCTACTTTGTAGCGGTCGATCAACAATTGTGCGTAGTCCAGGAGTACTACACCGTTGTTGACCACGATACCCGCCAGCGCAATGATTCCCATCATCGTCATCATGATCACAAAACTCCATCCTGTGAGGATAAGTCCGCCAAATACTCCGATGAAACTCAAGAAAATAGCGATCATAATGATTAGGGGCTTGGAGATACCGGAGAATTGGAAGATCAGTAGAAACATAATCAATCCGAGTCCAGAGAAGAAAGCGCCCATCAGAAACTGCATCTGTTTGTTTTGCTCTTCAATCTGACCGGTATAATCAACTTTGATGTCCTTGGGCATGTCTTCAAACGACAACATCTCTTTTTGAATGCTGTTTACCACGGCCTGAGCATCGCTAAATCCTGGTTTTAGTCCAGAATAAACAGTAACTACGCGTTTGTTGTCTCTGTGTTTGATCGCACTAAATCCTGTGGTGTTTTTTCGTTTGGCCACCGCAGAAATGGGAATTTCTTTAATTTGACCATTGGCAGGATCCCTAAAGATGATGTTTTGGTCAAACAGTGCGGATGGGTTGTGCTTGAGGGATTCGTTAAAGCGTACATTGATGTCATAGTCTTCGCCATTTTCCTTGTAAATACCGGCCTTCTCGCCGAATAAGGATCTTCTGAGTTGCATGCCTACCTGGCCTACAGCAATCCCGAGCGCTCCAGCTTTTTCCCGATCTACTTCAACAGACATGGACGGGTTGCCTTTGTTTACGTCAATTTTTAATTCCTCGACACCGTCGATATTTCGCGTGTTCAGGTAAGCGCGCATGCGCTCAGCTGTGAGAATTAATTCATCGTAGTCCGGACCTTCAAGTTCGATGTTAATCGGATAGCCGACCGGAGGGCCATTGGCATCTTTTTCTACAGAAATAGCTACACCGGGATAGAGCCCGTGTAACGCTTGCTGAACTTTAAGGCGCAAGGCCTCGGAGTCTTGTCCTCTTCGGTATTTGTACTCCCTGAGTGAAGCGGTAATTTTTCCTCTGTGCGGCATTTCTGCGGCAGAACCGCCATCAGTTTGTGGATTACCCGCACCTTCTCCAACCTGAGATACCGCAGATTCCAGCATATAGTTGTAGGTACCATCTAGGTACATTGGATCACTGAGCACAGCATACACCTCTTTTTCGATGTCCAAGGTCATCTGATTGGTTTTTTCTATATCGGTACCTTGAGGGTATTCGATATACACCACAATTTGATTAGGCCTGTTGTCTGGGAAGAATTCAATTTTGGTTCTTCCCGCACCCACCGATACCCCAAAGAATACAAATGAAGCCAATAACAGCACCACTGTAGTGGCGAAATAATAGTACATGTTCCGGCCCCTAAACGCCCGGGCCAACTGTCGTTCATACCATGATTCAAAACGCACTAGACTGTTGTTTTGGAAGGCATTGGCCCATTTTTTTAGACCGTATTTATAGATCCAAAACATAGCAGCGGTAACGATCATCAAGGTTCCTAGTCCGCGCAGGGTCCCGCCAAATAACAGGATTAACAACCCGAATCCACCGAGAATTGCGGTGATGCGCCACAGCTGTTTGCGGGTAAGCACCTTTTCATCGGTATCCATAAACTGGGCTACCAACATGGAATTCATGAAGATAGCTACCACCAAAGAAGATCCCAATACCACTGATAGGGTGATGGGGAAGTAGATCATAAATTGACCAAAAATACCGGGCCACAACCCTAAGGGGACAAAGGCAGCTACCGTAGTGGCTGTCGAGATGATGATGGGATAGGCAATTTCACTGATCCCTTGTTTGGCTGCTTGAACGCGCGGCATACCCTCGCTCATCAGTCGGTAAACGTTTTCCACGACCACAATGCCGTTGTCCACCAACATACCCAGCCCCATGATCATACCAAAAAGAATCATGGTGTTGAGGGTGTATCCAAGCCAGGAAAGCACCATAAAGGAGATAAACATGGACATGGGGATGGCAAAACCTACGAATAGGGCATTTCTGAATCCTAAAAAGAACATAAGCACCAGAACGACCAACAGAATTCCGAAGATGATGTTGTTGACTAGATCATCTACTTGATTGAGGGTTTTTTCAGAGGTGTCGTTGGAAATACTCACCTCTAGGTTGGAAGGAAGTACCTGATCTTGCGCTTCTTGAATGATGGTGCGGATATCCTCAGCAGCCTGAATCATGTTTTTTCCAGATCTTTTTTTCACGGAAAGCATCACCACTTCCTCGCCAAACATGCGGGCATAAGTGGTGCGTTCCTTGTCTTGGAAACTGATTTGAGCTACGTCGGACAGGTAAATTGTTTTGCCTTCTGATTTAACGACAAAACGCTCCAAATCACTGGGGTCTTCAATTTCTCCAATCACGCGCAGTGTTCTCCTCTGTCCGCTTTGCACCAGATTTCCCGCGGAGACAGTCATGTTTCCGTTGGCAATGGCGCCGAGCACATCGTTAAAGCTCACTTGGGCGGCCATCATTTTATAGACATCAACGGCTACTTCTACCTCTTTTTGTTGTACCCCAAGGATAGATACCTCTTTGATCTGAGGCAGAGACTCTATTTGATCTTGTAAGTATTCGGCAAAATCATTGAGTTTTTCCACAGGAAAATCACCGGTGAGGTTGATGTTCATAATAGGCACTTCTTCAGAGAGGGTCAAATCAAAAACATTGGGTTCGACTTTTGACCCATTGAATGTGGGCCAGTCCTCAGAAGCCTTTTCGGCATCCACTTTGTCTTTGATCAATTGTTTGGCCGTCTGAACTTCGATCTCTTCATCAAATTCCACCATGATCATCCCGTAGTCTTGTTGTGCTGTGGAGACGATTTCCACCACATTGCGGACTGTCTTTAGCTCATCCTCAAGGGGCTCAATGATCAAACGCTCAATATCTTCGGCAGAGTTTCCAGGGTAAGGCACACTGACGTATATATTGGTCTCTTTGATCTCTGGAAAATCCTCGCGGGGCAAGTCGTAGTAGGCGCCCAATCCAAGGACCAGGAAAAATGCGATCAACACATAGATGATCGATGGGTTGTCAATGGCCCAAGCTGCTGGCTTGAACAGTTTGCTGACGTTGCGTTCTTGTTTACTGTTCATCTGCTGGAGCAATTACTTTTACTTTTTGGCCATCGCGTACTTTTCTAGACCCCTCTAACACCACCAATTCGCCAGGGTTTAACCCGGAAGTGATTTCAATTAGATTTCCTTGGGCCAGGCCAGTGGTTACTGTGCGTTGTTCTGCTTTAGTAATGCCTTCTTGGTCTGGAGTTCCCACCACGTATAGGTATTGTTCGCCTTGCGCATTTTCAGACAGGATACTCAGCGGAACCATCAATGCTTTTGGATTTTGGTAGTCTCTGATCAACACTCGAGCATTGAGGTTAGGTTTGATGGACTTCTGGCTGTTTGGTACGGCAATTTCAGCGCTAAAGCTTCTGTTTGAGGGAGCGATGTAGTTTCCGGTTTCTCTTACCGCAGAGGTAATGGTGTCTCCCAATACGGGAATTACTACCAACGCTTTATCTCCTTTTTTAACCTGGCCGATGTATCGTTCAGGAACATCAACGGCTACATACATATCTTGTAAGTTGATCAAGCGAAACAGCGCTGATCCAGGCCCTGGAGCTACCACGGTACCAGGATCCTGAAGCAATTCATCGATGATTCCAGAAAATGGAGCCCTGATTTCCGCTTTGGCTAAGGTGCTTTCGAGTTGATCCAATTGCCCTTTTTGTGCGCTGTAATTGGTTTTAGCTTGGAGGTATTGAATCTCTGAGCCAATGTTTTGTTTCCAAAGGGCGCTTTGGCGATCATACGTTGTTTTGGCAAGCGCCGTAGCGGCTTTTAATGCGGCTACTTGAGCGTTCAATGCGGCAGCATCTATGCGCGCGAGTACCTGTCCTTTGCTTACTTGTTGCCCTTTTTTTACACGCACCTCCAATAGGGTTCCCGCAAGTTCAGGGTAAATCAAGATGTTTTCTTGGGTGGTCACGTCTCCCTGAAGATCTACGTAGTGTTCAAATGCAGCTGGAGTTACATCATGGGCAGTGATCAGTTGAAGGTTATCCGTGGATTCCCACGCCGACAAGGCTTCTTCTACTTGTTGCAATTCAGATGCTAACGACTCCATCTGTGTTTTCAATGCAGTGCGACGCTCCATCAGGGCTTGTTGATCAGCAGGTAATTCTGCTGCTTTTGGTCCACAAGCAGTGATCCAAAGTGCAGCGCTTAAGGCAAATATGATTTTTTTCATGGGTAGGGTTATTTCTAGTCGTTGATGGTTAATGTTTCTAAGGCAGTTTTTGCATTGATCAGGTCGAGCATCGCTTGCAGATACGTGCTTTGAGCGCCGTAAAGCTGTAATTGGGCTTCCCTGAGCTCAAATCCACTGGCGATTCCTTCTTTGAATTTTATCTGGTTTTTTTGTTCAATCCGCTCCGCAAGCTTTAAGTTTTGGCCGGCTGTGTGGTAGTTGTCCATGGCCAGTGTCCAGGCACTTTGCGCTTGTTCCCACTGCAGCAATACTTGCTTCTGGGTTTGAGTCAGGTTGTTCTGTGCTTTTAGGTAGGCGATTTTAGCCCTTTTTGTTTTGGCGGTATTTCCCAGTGAAGTGAACAGGGGCATGTTGATGTTGACACCCAGAATAGATGAATCAAACCACTGTTGCTGATTTTGGGTGAAGGCAAATGTATCCGCAAATGCACTGGAGTTGTAATTGACAAATGTGTTGATACTTGGCAGCGCATAGCTTTTTTGCAATTTTAGTTCGAGGCGCTTTTGTTCTTGTAGGTTAAAGACTAAACGGTAGTCTATATTCTTGTCTGCCACAAATTCTTCAGTCACAGGCTCGAGTAATTCTTGGGCGGCTAGTTTGGCCAGTTCATCGGTTAATTCGATTCGGTGATCGAGCTCAAGGCCGAGTAGTAGATTCAGCATTTGCTGGCTGATGATCACGATACGTCGGCTGTTTCGGCCTTGATTTTCCAGGTTGGCTAAAGTGATTTGAATTTGCTCGATCGCTTCTTCTTCCACCATCCCTTGCGCCCACATCTTTTGGGTTTCTTCAGCCGTTGCTTTGAGTTGTTTGATGTTATCGGCAATAATTCGCTCGCTTTCCTGAGCAGCTAGAACCCCTGTGTAGGCGTTGACTACTGCTTTTTGTACCTCAATTTTTGTTTTGATTTCGGACAGTGCGCTGATTTCAATAAATGTTTTGATCGCTTGAAGTCCAACCAAATAAGATCCGTTAAAGATTTGTTGCCTTAAAGTAGCCGTAGCAGACACCTGTTGTTTTTGACCAAAAGTCACCGGAATAAACGTGCCGGGCTCACCGCCAAAAAATTCACCAGGTAAAAGCGAAACGGGTCTTTTCAGCTGGTTTTGATAGTCTAGCCCGCCATCTATTTGAGGTAATCCAGAGGCTATGGTCACCCATTTTTGAGCATAAGCATCCCGAACATCTTGCGCTGCGTTAACCATCTGGTTGTTGTGGGCGTAGGCATAATTCAATGCTTGATCTAAGCTGAGCTTAGTGGGTACTTCTTGAGCCCGAGCCACAAATAGGGTGATGGAAAGGGCGATAAGCAATTTTATTTTCATGACTGTGCGGTGATTTGATCGATAATTTCTACGCCTTTGGGTGTTGCGATACCCCGAAGGTGGTAGGCTAGATGGAGGTTAAACAATTTGTTTTTATCAAAGTTTTCACTGGGGAACAACTCTTCGTGACGCACAGCGTTAAAGCCGGCAAAAAAAATACGTGTCACAAAGGCCAGATCGATGTCTGGTCGGTATAATCCAAGTTCGATGCCTTTTTTCAGGTTATTTTGGGTGCAATCTTGAATGGTTTGGAACTGCTTGCGAACCAACACAGCAAAAATTTTGGGGTAGTAGCGTTGAAGCTGATAGTGGGGGGATGATTTTTCATCCTGCAGCGCTGAACGAGAAAACTCTTTGATGGCAAACATTTCCTCTATGGGGTTCTTTTCTCCATCACAAATGCAGCTTATACCCGTGGAAATATGTTCAAATAAGTGGTCTGTTACTGCAGAGACCAGCGCGGTTTTGTCCTGATAAAATTGATAAATAGTTTTCTTTGACATCCCTAGCTCTTTGGCCAGGTCGTCCATAGTAACGCTTTTAAACCCGTGGTTCAGGAATAGCTCCTTGGCTTTAATCAGGATTTCGTTTTGCATAGCGGCTGCAAAAGTACGCCGGAAACTGAGAAAACAATTTTAGTTTCCGCAGTTTTTACACAAAATTAACATATTGGTTTAGACCTTTCGATCCATCAGTTGATGAGCAAAATTTTGAAGTCCTGCACCAGCGTGTCCTGAAGTGCTTAGTTGGCGGCAGCTTTCTAAGGCCGATTCGGTGTATTGTTCGATTAACGAGCGGGTGTATTTATCGGCTCCAGCGGCTCGAAACAGGGCCAATACTTCTTCAATTTTATTCGGTTGATTTCCCTTTTCACTATACCAGTGCTTAAGCGCTTGTCGCTGCTTATCATTGGATTGTTCTAAGGCATGAAGGTAAAGCACGGTTTTTTTATTGTTTAAAATATCCCCGCCAATGGATTTTCCAAAGGTGGCCTCGTCCCCAAAACAATCTAAATAGTCATCTTGCAATTGAAAGGCCAAGCCTAAATCCCTGCCAAAGGCATAGATCAGCGCTTGATCCTTTGGGGAGGCCTCAGCGATGATCGCACCCATTTTTAGTGCAGCAGCCACGAGCACCGCTGTCTTAAATTCGATCATCTTTAAATACTGGGTTTCGCTCACGGAGTTACTGGTTTCAAAATCCACATCCATCTGTTGTCCTTCGCACACCTCCAGGGCAGTTTTGGACAAAAGCTGATACAGGGATTTAAACACATCACCTTGGTAAACTTCTAGTTGTTTGTAGGCCAAAATCAACATGGCATCGCCGGATAATATCCCTGTATTTATATCCCATTTGGTGTGTACAGTGGTTTTTCCCCTTCTCAGTGGGGCTGCGTCCATGATGTCATCGTGTACCAAAGAAAAATTGTGAAATATTTCGATGGCCAAAGCAGCCTGAAGGGCATTTTTAGCTGGGGTGCCAAATGTTTCGGCTCCCATCAAGGCCAAAATCGGACGCATCCTTTTTCCGCCCAATTGCATCATATAGTCAATGGGCGTGTAGAGTCCTTCAGGAGTTTTTGGCAAAGCCCACTGGGCTAAATGATCTAAAAAAAGCTTTTGGTAGGATTCAAGGGGCTGCATAAGGCTTGTTTGCCCCAAAAATACACGATTTTATGGCAGACCCTCAGGCCTTTGGCTAAATAAAATTTATATTTGAGCGACTAAAAACGTTCGTGATGATTGAAGAAGTAATCACTTATTTTGAGACGATTCCCCCGGTTCGGGCAGCCCTGTACGCTTCTTTATTTACTTGGGCACTTACCGCCCTTGGCGCCTC
>DFSJ01000055.1 GCA_002378585.1 Flavobacteriaceae bacterium UBA3440
GATTATCCAGCGGTGTTGGAAGTGCTGCAAAAAAACAACGGAGGCACAACCTTGGCAGAAAGACAATTTTTTGCCGCCAAGGCGTTCAATACCTCTTCGCACTACGACTCCGCCATTTTTCATTACTTCAACCAAAGCGCTGGTGTAGACGCGCTTAAATTAAGCGTACAACAAAGTATGCCGTTGCGCTATGGGGAGAATCCTCACCAACAAGGGCGTTTTTATGGAGATTTTGAGGCGTTATTTACCCAACTTCACGGCAAAGAGCTTTCTTACAACAATTTGTTAGACATTGATGCTGCTGTTCAGTTGATTCAAGAATTCAAAAATGACGGCCCGACGTTTGCGATTTTAAAACACAACAACGCTTGTGGATTAGCGACGAGAGACACCTTAAAACAAGCGTATTTGGACGCATTGGCCGCAGACCCCACCTCTGCTTTTGGGGGCGTTTTGATCGCCAATAAAACGCTAGATTTAGCTACTGCCCAAGAAATTGACCAGTTGTTCTGTGAAGTGGTCATCGCTCCAGGAATGGATGCAGCTGCTGTGGAGGTTTTACAATCCAAGAAAAACAGAATTCTCTTGGTACAAAAAGAAACAGAAACCGATCAAAAACAAGTGCGCACTGCGTTAAACGGGTATTTAGTTCAAGACAAAGACAATGTGACGGAGACCAAAGACCAGCTGACTACCGTTACCCAGACATCCCCGAGTGCTGCTGAGGTAGAAGATTTGTTATTTGCCGCTAAACTGTGCAAACACACCAAATCAAACACCATTGTTCTGGCCAAAAACAAACAATTGATCGCCAGTGGAACTGGACAAACCTCCAGGGTAGATGCTTTGCAACAAGCGATTCACAAGGCCAATACCTTTGGTTTTGACCTCAAAGGTGCAGCCATGGCCAGCGACGCTTTTTTCCCCTTCCCCGACTGTGTAGAAATGGCTGATCAAGCGGGAATTACCGCAGTGATTCAACCTGGAGGATCGATTAAAGATTCATTGAGCATAGACTATTGTAACGAGCACCATATGTCTATGGTACTCACAGGAATTAGACATTTCAAACATTAATTTTCGTATATTACCGTCCACATTTTCAGCAACATACCATGGGATTTTTTGATTTTTTAACCGAGGACATCGCCATCGACTTAGGCACTGCCAATACACTGATTATTCACAACGACAAAGTGGTTGTCGACAGCCCATCCATTGTGGCCAGAGACCGCACAACGGGGAAAATAATTGCCGTTGGTAAAGAAGCCAACTTGATGCAAGGAAAAACCCATGAAAACATCAAAACAATCAGGCCGCTTAAAGACGGAGTAATCGCTGATTTTGACGCTTCTGAAAAGATGATCAGTATGTTCATCAAAGAAATCCCTGCCTTAAAAAAGAAACTTTTCCCTCCTGCCCTACGGTTGGTTATTTGTATTCCCTCTGGGATTACTGAAGTGGAGATGCGCGCTGTAAAGGAATCTGCTGAACGCGTAAATGGAAAAGAAGTTTACCTGATTCACGAACCTATGGCAGCCGCTATTGGTATTGGATTAGACATCATGGAACCCAAAGGAAGCATGATTGTAGATATAGGGGGTGGAACTACAGAAATCGCCGTCATCGCTTTAGGCGGTATTGTATGCGACAAATCAGTTAAGGTAGCCGGAGACGTATTTACCAACGACATTATTTACTACATGCGCACCCAGCATAACTTATATGTAGGAGAAGCTACGGCAGAACACATCAAGATTACTGTGGGCGCAGCCACTGAAGACTTACAATCTCCTCCAGACGAACTATCGGTCCAAGGTCGAGATTTGTTGAGTGGAAAACCCAAACAAGTACAAATCAACTACCGCGAAGTAGCCAAGGCTTTGGATAAATCAATCATCCGTATTGAGGATGCTGTCATGGAAACTTTGTCAAATACCCCGCCTGAACTTGCCTCTGATATCTACAACTCAGGTATATTCCTAGCCGGTGGAGGTTCCATGTTGCGTGGATTAGACAAACGCTTATCGCTTAAAACAGACTTGCCGGTGTACATCGCAGAAGATCCGTTACGCGCCGTTGTACGCGGAACAGGTATCGCGTTAAAAAACCTCGATCGATACAAAGGCATCTTGATGCAGTAACCCTCAATTGGTTTTTTCATGAGTCGTTTGACGGCGTTCTTTTCAAGCAACAAAACCAAACTGCTCTTTGGCTTTTATCTGGTATTGTCCCTTACGCTCACCCTGAGCTACCAAACCTTTAATCAGGTGCGTTTATTGCATACTTCAGGTGGCATCGGCGCGCAGATTCACGAAACAACGAGCCATTGGCGGGACTATTTTAGTTTATCTGCTCAAAACGAGGTGTTGCGCCAAGAAAATGCCCGATTAAAGGCGGCCGAATGGAATCAACCGATGACCCATCAGACCTACAGTGGTCCTTATCGAGCAAAAGCAACTCGTGTGGTGCGCAACACTTTTAATCAACGAGATAATTATTTGTTGATCAATACGGGCACAAAAGACAGCATTACCACGGACATGGGGGTGGTGAGTAACCTGGGTTTAGTCGGAATTATTGAACAGACTCAAAAGGGTTACTCCAGCGTGATGAGTATTTTGAACAGTCGCTCCAGGATAAGTGCTCAAGTCAATCGAACAGGGCATTTCGGCTCTTTGGTATGGAATGGGTCAAACCATAATCGAGTACAACTCATCGATATACCCATAACCGCTGAATTAAAAAAAGGAGATACCGTAGCTACGGCTGGTATGTCCGGAATTTTCCCTGAAGGCATATTGATTGGTCGATTGATGGAATGGAAAAAAAGTGCCGATCAGAACTACTTGGAACTAGAGGTCGCTTTGTTTCAAGACATGAGTAGGGTGAGAAATGTGTATGTGCTCCAAAATAAAGACAAAATTTCCAGAGATTCGTTGATACGTTAACCTATGGACCAAACCAACCTCATTAAGGACTTATTATTTGCACTACTGTTGGTGGTGTTACAGGCTTTTTTGTGGAATAACATCCATCTTTTTGGTTGGGTCAGCCCTATGTGTTACCTGATCTATTTTTACGTACATCCGTCCTACACCAACCCCATGAGGCTATTGACCACGGCCTTTTTTATGGGCCTACTTCTGGATATCTGGTTAGACACCCTGGCACTTCACGCGCTGGCCTGTACCGTTGTGGCCCAAAGCAGACCTTGGATCATGCAACTTACCTTCGGACTGGCCCATGAACAAAAAACATTTAGAATTCACCAAGCTACCTGGCTACAGCGTATGGTGTTTTTTGGACTGATTACCTTGATTCACCATTGGGTGTTTTTTACCGTTGAAGACCTCAGCTGGAGCCATGTGGGCGCTGCGCTTTGGAGGACTTTAATCACCGGCGTAGCGACCATTGGGGTCAGTATGTTGTTAATTGCTGTCTTTAAACCAGCCAAATCATGAGAAAGCATTTGATTTTGCTTTTTGTGCTACTCGCCCTACTGGTATTTACCGCCAGACTGGTGCAACTACAACTCTTGCGTGATGAGGTAAATTTAGGAGATGATCCATCCATTCGGGCGCAACGCTTATATCCTGGAAGGGGTCATATGTTTGATCGGCATGGAAACTTACTAGTGGCCAATCAACCGGCTTACGACCTGATGTTTATTCCTCAAAACATCAAAAATCTGGACACCCTTATGTTGCTAGAGTTGGCCGAGATCGACAAGCAAACGTTGATTGATCGCATAGAAAAAGGGTGGGTGTATTCACCTAGATTACCCTCTGTGTTGGTCTCTAAGATGTCCAAAGAGTCCTATGCCAAACTGCAAGAAAAACTATGGCAGTTTGAAGGCTTTTTTATTCAAAAGGTCAATCTAAGGGAGTATAAAACAGATGCTGGAGCCCATGTACTCGGGTATATCAGTGAAGTGAATGATTATGAAGTCAGCACAAATCCTCAATACATCTCGGGTGAAATCATCGGAAGAACGGGCATAGAAAGGCAATACGAAGAAATTCTTCGCGGTCAACGCGGTGTTCGCTATCTGCAAAAGGATCGATTTAATAGGGACTTAGGCTCCTACAAACAAGGGGCTTACGACACGATTCCCGTAGCGGGTGCTGACCTTACCTTAACACTGGACAAGGAACTTCAAGAATACGGAGAACGACTTATGCGTGGAAAACGCGGAGGGATAGTGGCCATAGAACCCAAAACTGGAGAGATACTCTCCATTATTTCAGGACCCACCTACACCCCTAACCTACTGGTGGGCCGAGATCGATCTAAAAACTACAACGAGTTGTATTACGACTCCATAGCCAAACCCACCTGGGACAGATCTTTACTCGCTCAACCTTCTCCTGGCTCACCATTTAAAATACTCAATGCACTGGCAGCGCTACAAGAAGGAGTCATCACGCCCGAAAATTATGTAGTGTGTCAAAATGGTTTTTTCGTGGGGAAGCACAAAAGAGGTTGTCATTGCGGTGGTGGAGTGCGCGATTTGCGTTTGGGGGTAGCCAAATCGTGTAATGCCTATTTTGCAGATACGTACCGCAAAATATTTAGTAAATACCGAAAGCCCGGTGATGGAATTGATGCTTGGGAAAAACACATCAAAAGTTTTGGATTAGGTGAATTCTTAGGGTACGATTTGCCCAGTGGGCAGCCTGGAAGAGTGCCCAATAGGGCCTACTACGACAACGTTTATGGAAAAGACCGATGGGCCCCCTCATTCATTATTTCTAATGCCATTGGACAAGGAGAAGTCGCCGCTACCCCGATCCAACTGGCCAATATGACCGCCGCCATCGCCAACAAAGGCTATTACTTTACCCCTCACGTGGTCAAAGCCATTCATGGTGTACCTGTCAAAGATCCTCAATTTACCCAGAGAAAAAACACCACCATAGACGCCAAACATTTTGGACCTGTCATACAAGCGATGGCCGATGTTTATTCTCCTGAAGGCACTGCCCGAGGGATATTGGTACCTGGAATAAGCATCGCAGGAAAAACAGGGACAGTGGAAAACTTTACCCGCATCAATGGGGTGCGCACTCAATTAACCGATCATTCTGTTTTTATCGCATTTGCCCCAGTAGAAGACCCTAAAATCGCTTTGGCGGTCTATATCGAACACGGATACTACGGAGCGCGTTATGCCGGACATATCGCTTCTTTGATGATTGAAAAATACCTAAAAGACAGCATCACTAGAACTGATCTGGAGACCAGGATGTTGACCAAAACATTAGATCGAGAGTACGCCAAACCAATCAGCGGAGCCCCCTTTAGAATCAACGAATATGCTTGGTAACGCACGAATCAAACGCATTGACTGGCTGATTGTCGGTATCTATTTATTCCTGGTATTGGCGGGATGGTTAAATATATATGCGGCCAGTTCCCCGGCAGAACCAGGTTCCCCCTTTGATTGGTCTGCTGTATACGGAAAACAATTGGTTTTTATCGGCATCAGTTTGGTGATGATCTGGTTGCTTTTCTTGTTGGAAACTCGCTGGATTGAGCGGTTTTCCTCGATTGCTTACATCCTATCGCTAGTGCTCTTGGCCGGGCTTTTTGTGGCGGGAAAAACCATATCAGGGGCTACTTCTTGGTATGGATTGGGTTTTTTTAATTTTCAACCTTCAGAGCTCGCTAAGATTACCGCCGCGCTGGCGCTAGGCAAGTATTTGAGCGATGTGCAAATCGACATGAAACGCTCCCTTACCCAGTGGTCAGTGATCCTAATTATACTGCTTCCTGCGTTATTAGTCATACCACAGCCGGACCCGGGTTCCGCTTTGATCTATTTTACGTTAATTTTTGTACTGTTTCGCGAAGGTTTTCCCCTGACCTTTCTTTGGGTGGGTATGTACGGAATTCTGCTCTTCATCGCCACATTGAAGTGGGGGGCTTTATGGGCGAGTAGTGGGGTGTTGTTGTTGGGGACTCTATTGTTTTACCAAGCCAAAAAAAGATTTAAATGGCGCATGCCCATGGCCCTATTGATTTTGGTGCTCAGTGTAGCCGGTTCATTTTCGGTGAATTATATCTATGAAGAAGTGTTTGAACAAAGACACCGGGATCGGTTTAGTCTTTGGTTAGACCTAGAAAAAGACCCTGATGTACTTAAAAAAATCAATAAAACCATTGGATACAACGCCTACCAAAGCGAAAAAACCATTGAATCAGGTGGTTTTTGGGGAAAAGGATTTTTAGAGGGGTCACGCACTAAAGGAAATTTTGTTCCCGAACAACACACCGACTACATCTTCAGCACCATCGGAGAAGAGTGGGGCTTTGTTGGATCGTTTTCAGTGATCCTAGCCTTTAGCGTACTCTTGATTCGACTTTGGCAACGCGCTGAAGCACAGACCAACAAATTCAACCGCATCTATGGCTATGGGGTTATTTCCATCCTAGGCTTCCACTACATCATCAACATCGGTATGGTATTGGGATTATTGCCCACCATTGGTATTCCTTTACCCTTAATCAGCTATGGGGGCTCTGGTATGTTATTTTTTACCTTACTCTTGTTTTTATTTGTCAAACTGGACAGCAACCGACTGAGTGAGTGGGATTAGCCCGCTAGGAACTACAGGAAAGAGCGGTGTCAGGGGCATCCATCGGTTTGGGAAGGGCCCAACCATAGGGATCTTCAAGTTCGCTGCTCATGGGATCAGCCAACACCCGCATCAAATCGTGAAACAGATGCCAATCTCCTTGTGTGGCAGCGTGAATCACCCGTTCTAAATGATGGTTTCGGGGAACAAATCTCGGATTAACGGATTTCATTACCTGCTGTCGCTGCTGGTCACTAACTCCCCAATAGGCAGCCCGATCCATATAATCACGCCACCAAGCCATCCATTGATCGAGCACTGAGGTGGGCCAACGATCCTCGACTAGTTCCTCTGGACGATCGATACCGCTTAATTTTCGGAAAAAATCAGTAAAATCAACTTGAGCGCGCTCCATCCAAACCAGTAAACTTCTCACCAAGGCCCGATCTTGATCTGCTCCTAAGGGAAGTCCTAACTTGCGCACAAAGACATCTGACTCTTTTTGGGGCCAAACATCCTGAGCCCAAGCCAAAATATCTTGAAATCCCTCAGCTTTGCCCACCAACGGGTAGATACCATTGGCGAGTTGCATCAAATTCCAGATAGCTACTTGTCCCTGTTGACCCTGGCGATATCTACCCTGAGGTCGGTCAGATGTATTTGGTGTCCAGTTAGGGTTGTATTGATCCATAAAACCATAGGGACCATAGTCCAAGGTCTCCGATAACAGGGACATATTGTCCGTGTTCATCACGCCGTGTACAAAACCGATGCCCTGCCACTGAGCCACTAAATCCAAGGTGCGTTCTGCTACGGTTTTAAACAGGGACAAATAAGGTTGTTCCTCTTG
>DFSJ01000095.1:0-1940 GCA_002378585.1 Flavobacteriaceae bacterium UBA3440
CCTCTCGGGACATCCGAGACCAAACCAAGGCCAAAACATGACCATTGGGCATGATCTCAATATCGTGATGTCCGATAAAATCTGGTCCCATAATTGAATAATTCCAAAGTACTGAACCATCAAGTCCTATATGCTGAATTAACCCATTTTGACCTCCATAGGCAACTGATGGATTGGGTGCTTTAAACGCGCCCATAATCGTACCGTCATCCATGAGTTCTATGTCCTGCCCTAGAGCCTTTTCAAAAGTCCACGTGTGTTTTTTATTTCCTTGATGATCCAATAAATACGCGGTTTTTGCCCCATTGACAATTGCGAGCACATAACCCGGATCTACAAAATCTTGTATAATTAAGGGCACTTGAGTTCCTATGGACTGGGTGTTGTATCGAAATATAGCCTTTAAATTTAAAGGTTGATCTAGATTGATTTGTAAGGAAGCAGTCTGATCTCCCGACCAACCTTCCCAACGATCAAAAATATAACCAGGATCAGCTATGGCTTGAATAACTTGGACAGTCCCCTTTTCAAATGTACCTCCAGTTTGACTCACTTGTCCACCCACGCCTGCATCTACAGATAACGTATAATACACCCCCAGCGTTGGTTGCGTGTCAGGGCTGCAAGAAAAAAGAAAAAGAACCAGTAGGGTACTGAGAGGAAAAAATTTCATAACACTATCTTAAATGCTAAAAATAAGCAATAAACTTAATATCGTAATCAATCATACCACATGTCGGCAAAGACCACTCTATAAGTTACTTCTAGAATTTTAAAGAAAAACGGTTTGCCCAGTTTTTACCGACTCATCACAAGCCAATGCGATTTTAAGGCTATCCACCGCCTCAAGTACGTGCTGAGATAAATCTAGGTCCTGAACAATCGCCTGATAAAAATATTCCTGTTCTAGGTCACATAACCCCTGATGGTCAGGTGTTTGCTCCCAAATAGTTCGGTGATCTTGGTGTTTCCAATGCCCCTGGTCGTCTAGATCAGCATGGTGTTTCAAAAGTACATCGCTTTTGGTGTGACCTGCTACATCGTCGGACTTCTGGGTGTCTTGTACCAAAGACACACTGCCGCTAGGGCCGATCACATCTTTAACAAAAAAGGCTGTTTCCGACATCATAGGTCCCCAACCTGCTTCATACCATCCAACGGATCCGTCATCAAAACGAATCTGTAACTGTCCGTAATTGTATTGGGTCTTGTCAATCTCAGGAGTCAACCGAACGCCAATGGCCGAGACCGCTACTGGTTTGGCTTGGGTCATTTGACACATGATATCCAGATAATGAACACCGCAATCGACAATCGGACTTAGGGATTCCATCAGTTTTTTATGCACTGCCCATTCATTACCATGACTTTGTTGGTTCAAATTCATGCGCATCACCAAAGGTTTACCCAAGTTTTGAGCTTCAACAACAAAACGCTGCCATACAGGGTGATGCCTCAAAATATATCCAACCACCAGCTTTTTTTGATTTTCTTCAGCGGATGATCGAATACGTTCTGCTCCTTGGGCTGTGATGGCCATAGGTTTTTCCAGAAACACATGGCAACCCGCCTCCAATGCCGCTAGAGCATATGATTCATGAGTATCTGGATAGGTGCTGATACAAACAGCTTGACAATCACTTTGGGTCAGTGCTTGATGAAAGTCGTCATATAAGGACACGGGGTGGGCGAGCAGATGGTTGAGTTTGTTTTTACTACTGCCTCTAGAGACCAAACCAACTATTTGGAAGCCCGGGTGTTTGTCATAGGCTAGGGCGTGTGAAGCCCCCATGTGACCGCAACCTACCACCAAAACACGCAGCTGACTACTCGTCATAAGGCCCACAATCAACGGTTCGACGTGTATCGGCTAAATAGGTGATTTGCCAGCCTTGATCAGACTTAAATAGGGCAAATGCGTCTACTCCGCAATGGGAAAA
>DFSJ01000095.1:2296-3318 GCA_002378585.1 Flavobacteriaceae bacterium UBA3440
ATTGATGCAGGCGTTCCTCCCAAACAGGAGTGTTTTCACGTGTGGCTACAGCGTGTAAAAAATCGGTGGCCTGGGTGACGACCAACTTAGTTTGATCTTGTCTAGACAATACCGTTTGCAAAACTAGGTCCGGATGCATCACGGATTTCATGGCTACAGAGTCGCGTTGATGAAATCCTTGAAAAAAATGCTCAATGGTTTGTTTTACTTCAAGCGCAGAGCCTGTAAACTCCTGTGCATGGACCTGATGTATCCACAGCATCCACACACTTATGACTCCGATCCAACTGTGTCTCATGAACTAAATTTTACCCAAAATACAAAATGTTTGGGCGCATTCTATAAATTTATATCCATGGCCATGTATTTATCCTATACTTCGGTTGATGACTACATCATCAACCAAAAACCTGAAGTTCAAGAACGCTTGCTTTGGATCAAGTCCATACTGGAAAAAAACTATCCAAACGCAACAGCACATATTTTGTACGGGATGCCTGCCTACAAAATAAACAAGAAACCCTTGGTTTATTTTGCTGTTTATGAAAAACATTTAGGGTTCTACGCAACACCAGGAACGCACGAGGCGTTTAAATCAAACCTGGTTGGCTATAAAACGGGCAAAGGGTCTGTCCAATTTCCTCTAAAACAAACCCTGCCAGAGGAATTAATACAGGCCATGATCGCTCACCGAGCTCAATGCATTCTTCAAAACAAGTAGGGAATTCCTTCTCGCTTTAGCCAAGCTATTTTTCGATCAATACCCCATCAATAACCTCCCAGTGAACCATCGGTCCTCAACACTCTGTGGGAAGTAACGGAATATTTAATGAGGGATGTTTCATCAGCCAAACTTAGGGAAGTAAACTGAAGCATCCTATCTTTGGTCTATGTTGTATCCTAGTTCCGAAAATTTATTGCCATATGATGGCATCGTCCGGTATTTTGGGGCATTGCTGAGCGAACAGCAAGCGGATGAGTACTTTGCCCAATTGATGAAGGAGGTAGATTGGCAACACGAC
>DFSJ01000053.1:0-3957 GCA_002378585.1 Flavobacteriaceae bacterium UBA3440
ACCGTAGATGGGTTTCAGCAACATATTGAGGCGCATATATTCGACTTAGACCAGGATTTGTACGGTCAAGAAATCACCCTGCACTTTGAGGAAAGACTTCGTGACGAAAAAAAATTTGACCACTTAGATTCCTTGAAATCTCAATTGACAGAAGATAAAAAACACGCCCTAGCACTCATTCAGCAAGTCGCTACAGGATAAATGAGTCCCATAAGTGTGCATTAAAGGCATAAAATGTACCTTTGTGGCCCTATTGTATTGCTGTTATGCTGTTACTTCAACAACTAAAAAATGATCAACAGGCGGTGATTGCCGCACTGGCCAAAAGAAACTTGGAGGCTGCTCCTTTAATCGAGGAGGTATTGGCCTTGGACGAGCGCAGAAGAGCGCTGCAAACTGAGCTAGACCAGAACTCAGCCCGAGCCAACCAACTAGCCAAATCCATCGGTCAGTTGTTTCAAAGCGGAAAAGCCCAAGAGGCCGAAGCCCTTAAATCGGAAACTGCTCAACTCAAAGATCTCAACAAACAGATCCAACAAGAGATGGATGCTTGCGCCCAATCTCTTCAAGAAAAATTATACCTGCTGCCCAACACGCCTCACCACAGTGTCCCCCATGGCAAAAGCGCTGAAGACAATGAAACCGTCTTTGAGGCAGGACGCATTCCGTCATTGCATCAAGACGCGATGCCGCATTGGGACCTGGCCAAAAAATACGACTTAATCGATTTTGAATTAGGGGTGAAAATTGCTGGAGCAGGATTTCCTGTATACAAGGGCAAGGGGGCGCGCTTGCAGCGCGCCCTCATCCAATTCTTCCTCGACTTTAATACCGAGGCCGGATACACGGAAATTCAACCTCCGCATTTGGTCAACGAAGCTTCCGGCTATGGCACAGGACAACTTCCGGATAAAGAAGGTCAGATGTACCATGTAGGTGTGGATGACCTTTACCTGATCCCTACAGCAGAGGTGCCTGTGACCAACCTCTTCAGAGATGTTTTGTTGGCGCAAAATCAATTACCTGTGGCCTACACAGCGTACACGCCCTGTTTTAGAAGAGAAGCAGGCAGCTACGGCGCTCACGTGCGCGGCCTAAATCGTCTTCACCAATTTGACAAAGTGGAAATTGTTCGCGTAGAACACCCCGAGCGTTCCTACCAGGCACTGGAAGAAATGGTGGATCACGTCAAAAAAATATTGGACGCTCTACAACTTCCTTACCGCATCCTGAGATTATGCGGAGGAGATATGGGTTTCACCTCAGCACTTACCTACGACTTTGAGTTGTATTCCACCGCCCAAGAACGCTGGCTGGAAATCTCCTCAGTGTCCAACTTCGAAACCTTCCAAGCCAATCGGCTCAAACTGAGGTTTAAGGACGAAGCAGGGAAAAATCAACTCTGCCACACCCTAAACGGAAGCGCCTTGGCATTGCCCCGAGTGCTCGCGGGTATATTAGAGAATTACCAGACCCCTGAAGGAATTCGCGTACCCGATGTGTTGGTACCTTACACTGGATTTGACCTGATTTCATGATCTACAACCTCACCTTACAAGTAGAAAACCAGCTTATCAACTCCTGGAAAACTTGGATGAATTCAGTCTTAGTTCCCGAGGTAAGCCCATATACAGGAACTGCTTCGCCTGCCCTTTACCGGGTGGTATTAACCGACGAGGCAGATACGCAAACCTATGCCTTTCAGATTCATTTTTCTGGAACAGAAAAGGCAGAAGCCTTTATCCAAGAATGCGCGCCAAAAATTGATGCCTTACTTCACCGCGAATTCGGTGCGGGAGTCATGCGATTTGCCACATGGCTAGAACCTCAAAGCTTAGCAGGATGAAAGGACCCGTTCAGGCTAAAAAACACCTAGGCCAACACTTTCTAAATGACCTAGATACGGCCAAACGGATCGCCCAAACCCTGACGCTTAAAGACACCCATCGAGTCTTAGAAATAGGACCTGGAACTGGAGTACTAACCCAATTTTTATTAGAAAAACCAATCGATCTAGTCGCTTTAGATATCGATCGCGAATCGATCGACTACCTCAATGAGCAGTGGGCGCCAGTTCAAGCCCAACTCATGCATCCCCAAGCGCAACTTCGCGTGGTGTACGGTGATTTTTTAAAAGCAGATATACAAGACTGGTTTGGCGGTCAACCCTTTAACATTACCGGAAACTTCCCCTACAACATTTCCACCCAAATCGTATTCAAACTATTGGCCTTTCGGGACCAAATTCCCGAGTTTTCTGGGATGTTTCAAAAAGAAGTTGCCCAGAGAATTTGTGCCTCACCAGGGAGTAAAGTATACGGTATCTTATCCGTGCTGACCCAGGCGTTTTACGAAGCTACTTACTTGTTTACCGTTCCACCCGGAGTGTTTTCACCACCTCCCAAAGTTGATTCTGGGGTATTGTTGCTGCAGCGCAGGACTTCCACGGACTTGGGCTGCGATGAGAAAAAGTTTTTTCTGGTGGTAAAAACTGCGTTTAATCAGCGCAGAAAAACTTTGCGCAATAGCCTAAAAGCCTGTTTTCCTGATGGGTTTTTACCTAAAGATGCTATCTTTGACCAACGCCCAGAACAGTTGGGGGTCTCAGAATTTGTCGCATTGACACAGTTATTAGACCATGGCCACATTTAAACTCACCGAAGCGCTCATCGAGCAAATACAAGGACTCATCGAAGCCCAGCAAGGTGATGCTTTGGTGGTGCTCTTTGAAGACTACCACTTTGCCGACATAGCTGAAATCATCGATGAGCTCAGTGTGGAAGAGGCAACCTACCTGATCAAACTCTTAGATTCTGAAAAAACTTCAGACATCCTGACTGAATTGGATGAATACCTTAGGGAATCCATTTTATCAAACCTCAGCGCACAAGAAATCGCCAGTGAGATCAATGAGTTAGACACAGATGATGCCGCTGACATGATCGCTGATCTGCCTCAGGAAATGGTCCAGCAGGTGATCCAAAGTTTGGATGACAAAGAACACGCACAAGACATCGTCGACCTACTGCGCTACGATGAGGATTCAGCCGGTGGATTGATGGCCAAAGAGTTGGTTAAAGTCAATGAAAATTGGACGGTAGCCAAATGCGTCCGCGAAATGCGTATTCAAGCAGAACACGTAACCCGGGTTCACTCCATTTACGTGGTAGATGACCACGATGTCCTCAAGGGTAGGTTGTCCCTAAAAGACCTATTAACCACCTCCACAAAAACACATATTGCCGAAATTTATATCCCCAAGGTGGATTTTGTACATGTCAATGAAACTCCTGAGGGCGTCGCGCGCATCATGTCCAAGTATGACTTGGAAGCTATTCCTGTCGTCGATGAAGCACATCGATTGGTGGGCCGTATTACCATTGACGACATCGTAGACGTTATTCGAGAAGAAGCGGAAAAAGACTACCAACTTGCTGCAGGTCTTTCCTCCGACGTTGAAGCAGATGACAATATTTTGGATTTGACCAAAGCCCGAATTCCCTGGTTGTTTTTGGGTCTTTTGGGTGGGATTGGAGCTGCGGCTATTATGGGTGGATTTGAATCCTTGATGAAAGACCACGCCATGCTGTTCTTCTTTAGTCCACTCATCGCTGCTATGGCCGGAAATGTGGGTGTGCAGTCCAGCGCAATTGTGGTTCAGGCACTGGCCTCAGAGGGCCTCAGAGGCACGATGAGTCAACGATTGCTCAAAGAAGTGATGCTTTCTCTGCTCAATGGTTCATTACTCGGCGGATTATTGCTTTTGGTGACCTGGGTCTGGAAAGGCAATATTCTCACCTCCATGGCCATCTCCTTATCCTTGGTTTCCGTGACCTTATTTGCCGGAATCATTGGCACATTTATTCCCATATTTCTTCACAAAAGAGGGGTTGACCCTGCGATTGCTACCGGGCCATTTATCACGACATCAAACGACATTTTTGGCATCTTGATCTA
>DFSJ01000053.1:4277-4424 GCA_002378585.1 Flavobacteriaceae bacterium UBA3440
TTGGCCCGTGGATTAAGCCAGTTGGGTTACGAAAACACGTTTGATTACACGAGTTCTTCCGAGGAAATTCTGGACAAGTGGCCTGGATATACCGGGCTGGTGGTTCGTTCCCGTTTTTCGATTAACCAATCATTTATCGATCGCGCT
>DFSJ01000053.1:4750-5168 GCA_002378585.1 Flavobacteriaceae bacterium UBA3440
GCCTATGCCCAAAGCAAAGGAGTGGCAGTCATTGCAGCCCCAGAGGGCAATAGAGGCGCGGTAGCGGAACACGCATTGGGCATGTTGCTGTCGATGACCAACAAACTTTGTGCTGCCGATCGCAGCGTACGAGCAGGCATTTGGGATCGCGAAGGACATCGCGGATTTGAAATTGCCGGGAAAACCATAGGGATTGTGGGCTATGGAGTGATGGGTCACGCTTTTGCCAAGGTATTAAGCGGATTTGGCTGCCGGGTGATCTGCACCGATATCAAACCAAATATGACGGACACTTGGGCGGAGCAGATTCCTTTAACTGATTTTTTACAACAGGTGGACGTATTGAGTATGCATTTACCTCAAGCCCAGGATACCGATCACTGGCTCAATGCTCAGCGGATCGATCAAATCACCAAGC
>DFSJ01000009.1 GCA_002378585.1 Flavobacteriaceae bacterium UBA3440
CTTATGTAATATATGTCCGTGATTAATGCTGAAGCGGGGTACAAAAAGAGAACAAATTACTTCTGCATGTTTTTGGCCTCAATGCTCAACGTAGCGTGAGGAACTAACTTAAGGCGCTCTTTAGAAATCAATTTTCCGGTGACACGGCACACGCCGTATGTTTTATTTTCAATGCGCAACAAAGCGTTTTTCAAATCGCGAATAAACTTCTCCTGACGGATGGCGAGCTGGGTATTGGCCTCTTTACTCATGGTTTCAGAACCCTCTTCAAATGCCTTAAAGGTAGGAGAAGTATCATCGGTTCCATTGTTTAAATCATTCATATAGGCAGACCTCAACAGCTGTAAATGCTCTTGAGCCACAACAATTTTTTCCTGAATCAACGCTTTGAACTCGGCTAAGTCTTTATCTGAATATCGAACGGTGTTGTTGTCTTCCATAGCTATCGGCTTAATTGTATCGAAATTTGGGTCTGTACGTCGTCAAATGCAATGAGTGTTCCATCGGCCATTTGGTCTTCAAAAATCACCTCCTTGGCAAGGGTCTCATTCATGAGATAGGCTAAGTTAGCATTAATTGCCATTTCCACAATACCGTCCTTCAAAATCCGCACGACTATGTGGTCTGTAACCGCTAATCCGCTGTCTTTGCGCAAGTTCTGTATGCGATTGACCATTTCTCGGGTGATCCCTTCGGCGACCAAATCTTGATTTAACGTGATATCCAAGGCCACGGTCTGCCCGCCTTCAGAGGCGACCAACCAACCTTCAATGTCTTGAGCCGCAATCAATACATCTTCTTCTGAAATGGTGATGGTCTTGTTTCCTAAATCCAAATCAAAGGTGCCGTGTTTTTCGATGTGGCTGATGCCTGAAGCGTCCATTGAGGCGATCGCTGCGGCGATCGCCTTCATGTCTTGCCCAAATTTAGGCCCTAGTGTTTTAAAGTTAGCTTTGATCTGCTTGACCAAAATGCCATCCTCATCGGTAACCATGACCAGTTCTTTGACGTTGACTTCCGCCTTCACCAAATCAGCAATAGCCTCTATTCGGGAGCGATCCGCATCGTTCTGTACCGGAACCATCAAGCGCTGTAGGGGTTGACGCACCTTGATTTTTTCCTTTTGGCGGATCGATAGTGTCAGCGAACACAGTTTTTGTGCGAGTTCCATTTTCTGCTCCAACGCTTGATCAATCAAGGCAGAATCCGCGACGGGAAATAACGCTAGATGCACGCTGGAGGGGGCCTCACTGCGGGCAATTGAGGTTAAATCACGGTACAACTGATCCATATAAAAGGGAGCAATAGGCGCTGAAATCAGGGCAACGGTTTCCAAACACTGATAAAGGGTCTGGTAAGCTGCGATTTTGTCCGTCCCATAGGAAGACTTCCAGAATCTTCTGCGGCACAAACGCACATACCAGTTGCTCAAGTGCTCTTGAACAAAATCACTGATCGCGCGCGCAGCGCGCGTAGGTTCGTATTCGCCATAGGCTTGATCTACGGTCTGTACCAAAGAATGCAATTCAGAAAGGATCCAACGGTCAATTTCTGGCCGTTCCCCTACCGGGATCTGATCCTCTTGGTTGGTCCACTGATCTACATTGGCATACAAGGCCAAAAATGAGTACGTATTGTACAACGTGCCAAAGAACTTGCGCTTCACCTCTGCCACTCCTTCAGGATCGAACTTGAGGTTGTCCCAGGGGTTAGCGTTAGCAATCATATACCATCTTGTCGCGTCTGGTCCGTGTTCGTTGATGATCTCAAAGGGGTCAATCGCGTTGCCCAAACGCTTGGACATTTTCTTTCCGTCTTTGTCCAGCACCATGCCATTGGACACGACGTTTTTGTAGGCTACACTGTCAAAAACCATGGTGGCAATCGCGTGCAAAGTGTAAAACCAACCCCTGGTTTGGTCTACGCCTTCCGCGATGAAATCCGCTGGGAATTGATCGTTGTTGTCGATTAACTCTTTGTTTTCAAAAGGATAGTGCCACTGAGCATAAGGCATGGAGCCTGAATCAAACCAAACATCGATCAAGTCGGCCTCACGGTACATCGGACGTCCATCGGGGGCCGCCAAGACAATTTGATCCACAAAGTTTTTGTGTAGATCTAGTTTAGCGTAGTTCTCCTCGGAGTAATCCCCAGGGATAAAGTCTCCGTAGATATTTTTTTCCATCAAGCCCAACTCCACCGAATGATTCATGGCTTCGATCAGTTCAGCCACAGAGCCGATGATGCACTCATGTGCTCCGTCAGCGGTGCGCCAAATCGGCAAAGGGATCCCCCAGTACCTCGATCTGGAAAGGTTCCAGTCGTTGGCGTTGGCTAGCCAATGACCAAATCGTCCCTCACCAGTGGCCTTGGGTTTCCAGTTGATGGTTTGGTTGAGCGCATGCATGCGCTCACGCACCTGAGTCGCCTTAATAAACCAAGAGTCTAGGGGATAATATAAAATCGGTTTGTCGGTACGCCAGCAATTGGGGTACGAGTGGACATATTTTTCCACTTTAAAAGCCCTGTTTTGGGTTTTTAAGGCAATCGCTATTTCCACGTCTACGGACTGTTCAGGGGCCTCACCCTCGGGGTAATAGGCGTTTTTGACGTATTTGCCTGCGAGCCCCAAGCCCACCTCCGGACGAAAACGCCCTTGAAGATCGACCAAAGGCACCAGCTGTCCGTGCTCATCCTGGACCAACATAGGAGGAATTTCTGGGACCGCTTGTTTGGACACCAAGGCGTCATCCGCTCCAAAAGTAGGCGCGGTATGCACAATACCCGTTCCGTCTTCAGTGGTGACAAAATCTCCTGAAATCACGCGAAAAGCGTTTTCTGGATGGTCAAATGGCAACACGCCTGGGATTAACTGAGCATAGCGGATACCCACCAGCTCTGTGCCCAAGAATGTGTCGCCCACCCAATATGGGATTTTTGGTTCGTTGGCGGTGTACGCTGCAAGCGCTTCGCGTTGTTCCACCTGAACGTATTTGCCGGTAAACTGCTTGGCGATGAGTGGCTCCGCCAAAATCACGGCCATGGGGGCAAACGTGTATTGGTTGTACGTGTGCACCACCGCATATTTTATTTTGGGTCCCACGGTCAGCGCCGTATTGCTGGGAAGCGTCCAAGGTGTTGTGGTCCAGGCCAATACGTACAATTCCTCAATCCCTGCTAAACCTTGTGGCAGGCCTTGAGGCAACACCTCAAACATAGCGGTGATCGTGGTATCCGTCACGTCTTGGTAGGTGCCTGGCTGGTTGAGCTCGTGGGAACTCAATCCCGTCCCGGCCTTAGGCGAATACGGCTGAATGGTGTACCCTTTGTACATCAAGCCTTTTTCGTAAATCTGCTTTAACAGCCACCACACCGACTCCATGTACTTGGGCTCATAGGTCACGTAAGGGTGATCCATATCCACCCAATACCCCACTTGTTGGGTCAACTCATTCCACACATCGGTGTAGCGCATTACCGCTTTGCGACAAGCCTCGTTGTATTCGGTCACTGAAATCTTGGTGCCGATATCTTCTTTAGTAATCCCCAACTCCTTTTCAACACCCAATTCAATGGGTAAACCGTGGGTATCCCAGCCCGCTTTGCGCAAAACTTGGTACCCCTTCATGGTTTTGTACCTCGGAAAAATATCTTTAATGGTTCGGGCCATCACGTGGTGAATGCCTGGCATGCCGTTGGCGGAAGGAGGTCCTTCAAAAAAAACGTAGGAAGGGGCTCCCTCACGCTGATCGACGCTCTTCTGGAATAAGCCTTCAGCCTCCCATACTGCCCTTTGATCACGGGCGGTTTGGGCCAGGTCCAATCCCTTGTATGCTGCAAATTTCATGGTCGTGTATTCTGGGTATAGAAAAGGCCAAAAATACACATTTCCACCGACATACAGGCGCTAAATGCGCATACCCAACCGCAGCAAAAGATTCCTTCCTGGGGCGCTGATACCGGAAGAATACGTCCGGTAGCGACGGTTGGTTACATTCTCCAAACTACACCCTAAGGTGAGGTGGTCATTCCACTGATGGGCCAGCCTTAATCCCCATGTTGACCAGGAAGGGCTGTAGGGTAAGCCCTGTTGATCCAAAGCGTAGATGTACGGCTTGGAAACCTCGCTCTCAGGGAGCCTTGACGCACTGATTTCCCCTTGAACATCCCAAACAATGGAAGCGTTCCACTGCTGGTGCGCGTACCCTAGTCGCATCTGCCCAAAACTAGGGGGAATGTGCCTGCCCCTGGTGAGTGCTCCTCCCTCTTGACGCTCTCCTCCAGTGGCCGTACTGTACTGTGCTTGTGCGCTCCATCGAGTATCTATCTGCCAATCCACACTGGCCTCCAATCCGTAGTAATAGGCGAGGTCAATATTTTCCAAGCGCTGCTCCAAAAACTTCTCCCCTTGATAAATCACTTCCGTGGAAGAGGAGTTCCACTGACGAATCATCGCCTGCTCCATTCGGGTGTAAAACCCGGTAACGCGCACAAGCCAATCAGACCCCCAGCTCTGTTGTACACCGAGATCAAAACCCGTGGCGTATTCCGGTTTTAGTTTCGGATTAGGGACCACTACAAAAAGGGCGTCGGGATCGAAAATCTTGGCGTAATCATCGATGTTGGGGGCTCTAAATCCTCGAGAGACATTCGCGCTCCATTTTTGGTGGTTGTTTGGCTGGAAGGTTGTCCCAAGCTGTCCTGTGAGCGCGGTGGCCTTGAACGAAACGGCGCCAAATTCAAACGCATCCCATCTTGGATCAAAAGCCGCTTTTGAAAACACACTGGAATAGCGCAAACCTAACGTTGAATGCCAGCCAGGGCTCCATTGTCTTTGTTGGCTGACATAGAGTGCTGAGGCATTCCATATGGCCCCATCGGGGTATCTAGAAATCTCTGGCACCTCTGACCGGTCTCTTAGATCAATCGCTGAAGCCTGAGAGGATATTTGGTTCCAAATCTGCTCAAATCCCCAATTCCACTGAGTGGCTTTGCCCGTTGATTTGTTGAAATCTGCGCTGACAGTCTGCATAGCGACATTTTCATCCGAATGGTGCCGAGTGGGATTATTGAATTTTCGGTCGTTGCGGCTTTCGCTGAAGTACTGTTGGGCGACATGTATCTTCATCTGATCGTACCACCCTATTTTTGGGCTGTGCTGAGCCCAACCATGAGCCATGCCCCAAATTTGTGGGCCGTAATACCATTGAGCGTAGCGCGGTGAACCATCAGAGTTGGGCTGTAAAAGTCGATCGTAACGGGCGTATTCTCCTGTTTCACTCCAGTAGGTATCCAAGCCAAACATCCATGAATCACTGGGCTTGAAATGAAGTTTTTGTGTGGCATTCCATTGCCGATATCCAGAAGGTTTTTGTCGTTCACTACGGGTATTGGGCGTCCATTGATCCTGTATTCCGCTTTCTAGACTTGGGTGGGGATCTGGGGTCACTTGAAAAGGCTGTAGGTAGTCTTCAGGGCCAAACCTGCCCATCCGCAAATCCCCAAAATCAGTTTGGCTAAAGTCCGCAGACCACGCCCAACGACTTCCGCTGTGGGATACCCTGAAGTGAGCCGTTTGTTCTTGGTTGGCGGAAGAACTCCTTAGGTCTACATCACCATGCCAAACCCGGCCGTTTTCCTGATCCATAAATGAAGGCTTTTGGGTGTAATAATGAATTACTCCGCCCAAGGCATCGCTGCCATAAACCACGGAACCCGCTCCGTATAGCACCTCTACCCGATCAAGCGTAAAGGGATCAACGGATAAGCTGTTTTGCAAATTACCGCTGCGAAAAATAGCGCTGTTCATTCGAACACCGTCAACAGCCAGCAATATTCTGTTGGCTGAAAATCCTCTAATCATGGGACTCCCTCCCCCTAACTGACTTTTTTGGACATAAACCTGTCCGCTTTGTTGCAATAAATCAGCGGCTGTTTGAGGCGCTCCTAGAAGAAAAGATTTTTTGGACAGCACCACGACTTTTTGGGGTACTTTGAGCTGGTTTTGTGCCCAATTTGAGGCGGACAAAACCACTTCTTCTAGTGAAATAGAGCTGGGCTTCACCAGGGTGTCCTGCGCGTACAGAGGGTGCGCCAAAAAAAAGACAACAATAAAAAGTTTAGGCAAATAATTCATAGAGCACGGGCAAGGATTTGGGTGCGCGAAACTCTGGGATATGCATTTTATAATAAGCCATTAAAAGTTCCAGCACCTGTTTTTTGGTTGTTTTGGTCAGTGTTATCTGCCCAAAATCATCAAATTCCGTGCCTAATAATTCATTCAGCGCATCCACAGCAGCGCCCGTATAGGTATGGGCGGTGGGATCAGCCACAAAAGCCCCTTCTAACAAATCAAAATATCGGGAGGCCCCAACCGTTTTATCTGGGTAAAAACCGAGAAATCTGGTCAGTTCCAGCAAAAAATGAATGTGAAAAACACCCATAGAAGCTCCTTGGTCCAAAGCGATTAGTCGCTGAGAAATGAACGAATAAAGCGCCTCGTTGCGTTCCTCTTCTTTGATGGCCATACCCAAAACCTCGGACAAGAAAAGCACCAACGCATTGAGGTAAACGTCTGTGTGTAACCGCTGGTAAGGATAGTCTATATGGGCCTCTGAAATGGTGTGTAGCCCCTTGTTGGGACGGTGAACGGCGACTAATGCTAACTGGGATAAAGGAAAAAACAGGGCTGGTTTCAGCCCTGTTTTTCTTTTGGCCAAAAGGCCTTTTAACATATAGGAGCAGATGCCCTCACTTTCGGTGAACACCTTGATGATCAAGCTCTGTTCTCCGTATTTTATTTGAGAAAGGACGATCCCTCGGGTGCGTATTTGCATGCTAGACCACTCCTTGTGCCAGCATGGCGTCTGCAACTTTTACGAAACCAGCAATATTGGCCCCTTTCACATAGTTGCAATACCCCCCGTCTTCCATGCCGTATTTGATACAAGAAGCGTGAATATCGGCCATAATGCCTTTTAAACGCTCATCTACTTCAGCCCTTGTCCAGCTGATACGCAAAGAGTTTTGCGACATCTCTAAACCGGATGTAGCTACTCCTCCAGCATTAGATGCTTTTCCAGGGGCAAATAAAATCTTGTGTTCGTGGAAGTATTCAAT
>DFSJ01000070.1:0-173 GCA_002378585.1 Flavobacteriaceae bacterium UBA3440
ATCGATTCAGTCCCTGTGTTGCAGGCCTATGCGGAAAAAAAAGGGGCTATCTCTGGCAAATGGCACCTGGTCACTGGAGACAAGAAAAAACTCTACGAGCTGGCCCGTACCTCCTACCTCGTGGTCAAAACTGAAGGGGACGGTGGTCCATACGACATGATCCACACGGAAAA
>DFSJ01000070.1:520-2059 GCA_002378585.1 Flavobacteriaceae bacterium UBA3440
ATGCAACAGCTTAAAGCAGATATTCAACTGCTCAAAGAACTGGAGGAAGAGGCGCAAGCCTCCCGTAATTAATCCTAAAAAAGATCGGTCAATCCTCTGTTTTGTGTATTTTTGTCCACTGCTTATAATCAATCTAAATAAAAATTGAAGGCGACTGTAGCTTCTCTCAGAAAAGGACAAAAAGGAATCATTCAGGAATTTCCTGATGATTTCCTACCCATCAAACTGTTTGAACTCGGCTGTCTTCCAGGGAATTTAGTTGAATTAGTTCAGGTGGCTCCTCTAGGCGATCCCCTATACATAGACGTTAATGGGACACACCTAGCTATACGAAAGTCACTAGCCGAAAACATTGTGGTCACCTTGGTTCAACATCATGAGTAAGCGCATCAATGTAGCCTTAATTGGGAATCCCAACACCGGTAAAACCTCGGTGTTTAACCAGTTAACTGGGTTAAACCAAAAAGTGGGTAACTACCCCGGGATCACGGTGGAGAAAAAAGAAGGGATTTGCCGCTTAAGTCGGAACCTGAAGGCCCATATTTTAGATCTTCCTGGAACCTACTCCCTAAATTCAACCTCTTTGGATGAGAGTGTTGCTGTAGAATTACTGCTCAACAAAAACGATAAGGATTATCCAGATGTAGCGGTGGTGATTGCCGATGTGGAGAACCTCAAACGCAATTTGTTGTTGTTTACCCAAATCAAGGATTTGAATATCCCTACCCTGTTGGTGATCAATATGGCCGATCAGATGACTAAAAGAGGGATTCAGCTCGATATCGCACAACTGGAAGTTGATTTAGATACCAAAATTGCGCTGGTGAGCACACGAAAAGGGGAAGGCATTGACCAGATCAAACAATTTTTAATCGATCACGCTCAGCTATCTACCCAGTCATTGCTCAATCCGAGCTGTATCGACTCCGCATATTTCGCCAAGCTTAAAAACACCTATCCCAAAGAGTCTCTGTACAAACTTTGGTTGGTCATCACCCAAGACGTGAACTTTTCCACCCTGGAAAAAACATACCAAACTCCGGAAGCTACTTTTGAAACCAAATCGAAGGCTGACCTCAAGCGTTTGCAACAAAGGGAGACCATACTCCGATATCAGCTGATCAATAACGCCTTGAAAAAATCATTGGTGGTCGACCAAAAAGCAGCTAAAGGAACCCGGGAGCGCATTGACAAAATCCTGACCCACAAGGTGTTTGGCTATTTGATATTTTTGGTGATTTTAAGCACAATTTTTCAAGCTATATACACCTGGAGTTCCATTCCTATGGATTGGATCGACTCATTTTTTGCTCAGAGCAGCGATTGGATCAAAGCGACATTACCTCCCGGGGTACTGACTAATTTACTGGCCGAAGGAGTCATGGCGGGTATTGGTGGCATTGTCATTTTTGTGCCCCAAATTGCGTTTTTGTTCTTATTTATCTCTTTGCTTGAGGAATCGGGCTATATGTCTCGGGTAGTCTTTTTGATGGACCGGTTGATGCGTCCCTTTGGGCTCAGCGGCAAGAGTTTAGTGCC
>DFSJ01000070.1:2380-4031 GCA_002378585.1 Flavobacteriaceae bacterium UBA3440
GAGGATTGGAAGGAGCGATTGATCACGATACTGGTCACGCCTTTTACCACTTGTTCAGCTCGTCTGCCCGTTTATCTGATTGTTATTTCCCTGGTCATCCCACAAACCACCTACCTAGGTCTCAGCTTACAAGCCTTGACGTTGATGGCGCTTTACGCCCTAGGGTTTATTGCGGCCCTTTTGGCGGCAGCCTTACTCAACAAAACCGTCAAAGTAAAAAAACGAACCCTCTTTGTGGTGGAAATGCCCCACTACAAAATGCCGCTGTTTAAAAATGTGGCGCTCACCGTGGTAGAAAAAACCAAAAGCTTTGTTTTGGGTGCGGGAAAAATCATCTTGGCTTTATCGATAGTCCTTTGGTTTATGGGATCTAACGGTTGGAGCGAAGCATTTCAAAACGCGGAACAACACGTACAAGAGCGGCCTGAAGTAGTCTCTGGCCAATGGGACCAAACGCGTATCGACCAAGAGGTTTCCAGCTACAAACTCGAGCATTCACTGATCGGACAGATGGGCAAAACCATTGAGCCTGTGGTGAGGCCTTTGGGATTTGACTGGAAAATGGGGATTGCCATCATCACCTCATTTGCCGCTAGAGAGGTATTTGTCGGCACCCTCGCCACCCTGTATGCCGTGGGCTCCGACGAAGGCGAAACCATCAAACAGCGCATGGCCTCAGAGCGAGATCCCGTTACAGGAGCGCCGCTGTTTAATCTCGCCTCTGGTATTTCACTTTTATTGTTTTACGCATTTGCCATGCAGTGCATGAGTACATTGGCTGTGGTCAAAAGAGAGACTAACTCCTGGTACTGGCCCGCAGCGCAGTTGGTATTTATGAGTTTAATCGCTTACGTACTGGCTTTAATCGCTTATCAAACCCTATCGTGATGGATATACAACTTCTATTGGTTTATCTCATTGTAGGAGCAGCAGTTTTCTTCCTTATCCGACCATGGTTCGGAAAAAAAAAGAAGGGTCATTGCGGCACTGATTGCGGTTGCCACTAGTAACATTTCCCCCTGGAAATCGTCCTTATGCAGATGAAAAATTGGCTCACTGTTTTGTTTTTAGGTACTGTGCTCCTGGTTTGGGGACAGACAAAAGAACCCGTAACCGTCCTGGGTACCGGGGACACTTTAGATCTGTCGATTGCTCCCATTTCACTTAACGAAGTGGTTTTGTCCAACAAAAAAATTGGGGTGGATGAATTGATTTCTAAGGCGAGGGTGGCTATGAAAAAACACTACCTCAGCCAGCAACCTCAAGAAATTCAATACTTTATACGCAGATCTGATTACACCCAGCAAAACACAAATTTTACCCTTAAAAAGTCTACAGACCCCTCATTTAACCCAACGTTCTTCAAAAATTTAGCGCAATCCATCCCCACGCGGTCGGATGTGCACAAAGAAGGAATATTTCGCGCGGCCATCGGTAATTCCAACACAGGTCTACAAACTGAACTGGTTAAAGGAATGATCCTAGAGGATGAAGACAAAACCTTTGACATCGCCAACATCGAAGAACAACTGGAAAAAAAGATCACTAAAGGTCTAGAAGCAGGTCACTTTTTTAAGGTGAAGTCCGGGGTATTTGGAAAAAAACTCAAAGAAGATGACTTTGAGTTTTCCTCAAAAAAAGCCAAAGACAG
>DFSJ01000128.1:0-1814 GCA_002378585.1 Flavobacteriaceae bacterium UBA3440
GGTTCGAATCCTGCCACCCCGACCAAAATCTACAATATCAGGAGATTAACTCAAAAAAAAACCTGTACGATCGTACAGGTTTTTTTTATGCTTACATCAGAATAAATCCTCCAAAATACCGGCAAGTCTGACACCCGCCCATAAAAGTCGTTGGGTGACTACTTCTTTATACTCATAGGTGTATTCGTAATATAGATTGGCCTCTGCAGGAGTTTTTTCGTAGAGTACCGCTGCGATTTCTTGCGACTCTTCCACCCAATCCAATAAGGAACTGCGTTGCAGCAATCGAACTTGTGCTTTAGTTATCCGGGGCAAATCTTGAGTCCATTCACTATACGACAGATCAAAATAATCGATCACTTCTGAATCCCAAACTCGATGTAGGTTTGAATTGCGACCGAACCATTTTAGTTTGATGTCATTTCCCCCTTTATCCTCGGCCCTACCTATGTGCATGGGCTGGTGCAGATCACCCACCAAGTGAACCAGCATCTTTAAGGCAAACTGTCGGTCAGCCTTAGGGAGCTTGGCATCTTTGATTTGGGCCACACAGCGATTAATGCCCTGTACTAAATCCCCTTGAACCGACGCTTTTGCAGCATCGTAGTCAGCGGTCAAGGGCATGTTGATGTAATGCCAGGGATCGTATGACTTAAATCGTTCATCAGATTTTATTTCGTCTGCGTACGTGGATACCCAAGCCAGCGAATGACCATCCAATAGTTCTTCTATGTTTTTTTGCGCTTTTTTGCTCAAATGTCGCGTAGCTACCGCGCCGACTACCCTATGTCCTGTTTGACCCCAATCATCTGTGTTGGATGTAGGAATCGAGGAAGAAAAAAGACTGAGTGGAAATACTAAAACAAGGATAAACTGGGTAATAAAATTCATGTTAAAAATTTTTGTTAAAGATAGAACAGTTCGTGTCGCATACGGATTTTGACAGGTTAAATTTTTGTGTAGTTGTCTGGGGAAAAAATGTATTTTTAAGTTATGATATCGCACAAATTCTCCGGTCTATTAGGCCTTATATTCCTACTGCTCAGTCAGTGGACTTTCGCCCAAAACACACAAAAAGTAACCGTATTTAAAATTGACCAACCCATTGTTTTGGATGGACTTATCGATGAAGATGTTTGGAAAAAGGCAGAAAGTGCACAAAATTTCTATCAATACTTCCCCACTGACTCACTCCGTGCAGCCTACGATACCAAAATTTCGTTCCTCTATGACGACGCCAATTTATATATTGCTTTAGACGTCACAACTCCTGGGGACAACTACGTTATTCCCTCTCTAAAACGCGATTACAGAGCGGGCAACAACGATAACATCTCCTTAGTTTTTGATACGTTCAACGATGGAATCAACGCCTATTTGTTCGGGGTTAACCCATTAGGCGTGATGCGTGAAGCGCTGATTGCTGGAGGAGGAAACGATCTGCGAAACTTTACCACCAGTTGGGATGTTAAATGGCGATCCGAGATTCACCTGAAAGAAAAGGGCTATTACGGAGAGATCATCATCCCGTTAAACTCACTTAAATTCAAGCCGGGAAGCCAAGTTTGGAGATTTAATTCTTACCGATTTGACATGCAATCGGGTGAGACAACCACCTGGGCCAATATTCCCCAGAATCAACAAATCTTTGGATTGGCCTTCATGGGTGATTTGGTTTTTGAACACCCTTTAGGTCAGTCGAGAACTCCCCTGGCTATTGTTCCTTTTGTCAATGGAATTGCTGAAAAGGGTGCTGATTTTGGGCGTGGACAAACGGTAAGCGTTGGAGCTGATGCCAAAATCCCACTGGGAAA
>DFSJ01000128.1:2196-5589 GCA_002378585.1 Flavobacteriaceae bacterium UBA3440
GGCAACAGTCAAGATGTCAATCCCTTTTTCTCCAGACGTATAGGACTGGCCAAAGATCAGGACGGCAATACCATTGAAAACAAAATCAATGCTGGTGCCCGGTTTTCTGGGAACCTCTCTAATGGTTGGCGATTGGGATTATTGCACATTCAGACTGAAGCGGATCAGGAAAATGAAATAAGCGGTAATAACAACTCTGTATTTGCATTGCAAAAACAAGTATTTGCCCGCTCGAGCATCAGCTTGATTGCCGTTCAAAGAGCCACCATCTCCGGGGATGAGTTTACCGAGGAAGCGGACAGATACAACCGAGTGATCGGGTTGGATTACAACTTAGCGTCTGAGGACAATAAATGGACGGGGAAGTTTTATTACATCCATACAGACAGTCCTGAAATTGGCCCTCATTCAGGAGCCGCTGGTGGGAATCTGGAGTATTTGACCAAAAATTTTGGCGCCGGACTGCGTGTTTCTTATGTTGGCGAGGATTACCGCGCTGATCTAGGGTTTACACGCCGGTATGATTTTTTGGTAGTTAGGCCCTATATTCAATACAATATTTGGCCGCAAAAAGGGGCGTTTAATCGACATGAAATAAGATTTAGCCCCAATAAATTGTGGCGCCCAGGTATGGATTACCAGAACACAGACCGCAACACTTCACTTTCTTGGGAGGCTTCCATGAATGATTTGAGCAAATGGCAGATTCGCGCTACCCAGCGTTACACCTATTTAACCGACAGCTTTAACCCAACAAGAAATGACGAAAATTTACCCATCCCGGCACAAACAGGCCACACCTACACTGAGGTTGAGTTAGAATACCAATCGGACCCAAGAAAATCTTTATTCTACACACTAACACCCAGTAGTGGTGAGTTTTACAATGGCTGGCGCAATGCCCTTCAAGCGAGAATATCTCTGCGCATGCAACCCAAAACAACGATCAGTGTACAAACCGAGTACAATCAATTATTATTTCCTCAACCCTTCGCTGATGCCACATTGTTTTTTATCAGTCCCAAATTGGATTACACATTTTCAAAATCGGTATTTTGGTCCGCCACAGCACAATACAACAACAGCGGTGACTATTTAGGGGTAAATGCTCGATTGCAATGGAGGTTTGCTCCGCTGTCAGACTTATTTGTCGTGTACAACGATCAATATCAATGGACTGACTGGTTACCTAAGTACCGATCAATCAACCTAAAACTAAGTTATTGGCTCAACATATAAATTTTCCCCATAAACACATCAGCGCATTCAAAGCGCTTTGCTTTGACCTAGACGGAACTTTACTGGCTTTAAAATCTCATATGACACCTAAAGCCTATGATTTTTTAGGCACCCTTAAAAGCAAACACCAACTTCTGTTGTGTTCTGCAAGAATTCCTTCAGGAATGCGTTACCACCAGGAATCTATTGGTATTCTTGGGGCGCCTATGTTGTGCTATAATGGGGCTCTATCACTTGAAGGTGAACGTGTAGTATACAGTAAAACCATCACTGAATCAGCCCTGGAAACCATTAGTTTACTTCTTGACCATCTGGATGTCGATTGGGGGCTGTACGCTTTTGACCAATGGTGGGTATCCAAGGATAGTGAACGGGTGCAAAAGGAGCGATATAATACCCAGACAGAACCACTTTGGGGAGAAACCCGATCCACCATAAAACGACTGGTGGATGAATTTGGCGGAGTCCATAAAATCATGTTGATGGGCGATAAAAATAACATGGACCTGGCCATGGAAGCAATGGCACCTTTACAGGGTGCTTCATTGGTGTATTTTCGATCCAACGACACCTTGATTGAGATCGCCCCATCGGGAGTAGGAAAAAAGGAAGGAGTGACCCAACTGTTAGGAGACCACGGTCTTTTAGAAGCGATGGCCTTTGGAGATAATGACAACGACATAGCCTTGTTAGACGCATCTGGCTGGGGTGTAGCTGTTCAAAACGCCAAACCGCTGGTCAAGTCAATCGCTGACGCGGTAACCCCGCTGAGTTGTGCTGATGATGGCGTGATAGACTACCTGAATATGTGTTATGGACAATAAACTAACTCCGTTAATCACTGACGATACACTCGTATTAGGGCTGATTGCAGCCTGTTTGGGTTTTGTGTTTTTGACACAACAGATAAAAAAACCCTTTTGGACCAGATTTTACAGCATAGTTCCTCCCGTCCTTTTATGTTATTTATTGCCTGCCCTGCTCAGAAGCACTGGGATCATCAGCGATGAATTCAGCGGACTTTACCACATCACTAGTCAATATTTACTTCCAGCTGCTTTGGTGTTGATGACCTTAAGCATGGACTTAAAAGCGATTATTCAACTAGGACCCAAAGCACTCATTATGTTTTTAACGGGTTCATTAGGGATTGTTTTAGGCGGCCCGATAGCGTTGTTGATTGTTTCTTGGATCAACCCATCATGGACAGAAGGGGTTGGTTTTGACGCGATTTGGCGAGGACTGTCCACCATTGCCGGAAGTTGGATTGGCGGTGGGGCCAATCAAGCGGCCATGCTCGAAGTTTTTCAATACAACCCAGAAAAATACGGAGGAATGGTATTAGTCGATATCGTCGTGGCCAATATCTGGTTGGCCTTATTACTCTTGGGGGTGGGCAGAAAAGAGCAAATAAATCGGTGGTTAAAAGCGGACAATTCCTCCATTACCGCACTGCAAGAAAAAGTAGGAAAATTTACCCAAAGCATCACCCGGGTACCTAGCCTGACCGACTATATGGCCATTTTAGCGATCAGTTTTGTCTCCGTGGGTATAGGACATGCACTAGGCGGATGGTTATCCCGTTGGGCGTTAGGTTTTGACGTAGTTGCCCAGAGTACTGGATTTTTATCCTTTCTCAGTTCTTCATTTTTCTGGATGGTTGTGGTGGTGACGCTGTTGGGTATGTTTTACTCAACAACTTCACTGAAAAATTACGAAGGTGCAGGAGCCAGTAAAATAGGGAGTGTTTTTGTCTATCTATTGGTTGCCTCTATAGGGATGAAAATGGATTTAGGAGCGGTTATTGACCAGCCGGGACTCATAGCCATCGGTTTTATTTGGATGCTGATACACGCAGGATTAATGATCTTCGTAGCTAAATGGATTAAGGCTCCTTATTTCTTCTTGGCTGTGGGAAGCCAGGCCAATGTGGGGGGTGCCGCATCAGCACCCATTATCGCTGCTGAGTTTCACCCTGCATTGAGTTCTGTAGGTGTGATTTTGGCTGTTTTTGGCTATGCAGTGGGTACTGCTGGTGCGTTGATTTGCGCCTACTTAATGGAAATCGCCTCAACGCTCACCTAAAATTCCGTCATTTTCTGTTTCTTTGCCCACAAATTGAGTGATATGAAAAAAATAATGCTTCTGTGCGCC
>DFSJ01000080.1:0-16602 GCA_002378585.1 Flavobacteriaceae bacterium UBA3440
TCATTCATGTTTTCGATGGGCACACCGTCCAACACATAGGATCCTGTATCCGCAACGTCCAACATACCCAGAATGTTGAGCAGGGTAGATTTGCCGGAGCCTGAAGAGCCCATAATAGCTACCAGTTCACCTGCTTTGACATTAAAATTTATACCCTTGAGTACATGAAGGGTGTTACTGCCCATTTGGTAGGACTTGTGAAGGTCTTTAATCTCAATCATAATGATGCTTTAGCACTAGGTAATAGACGCGCTCTTAGTGAAAATGTTACAGGAAAATCAAAATATATTTGGCTAATATAGGTTCCTCAAGATTGCAGGCTCTTTTTTTTCGATAACTTTAACTGTCGGTAGACCGCAAAAAAGACCGCACCCACCAATATATAGGGTATGGCCATCAGATAAACTATCCCGTCATTGATGCCCTTGGCCATAGAGTTATCCGCTTCGCTTTCCAGTACAGCGCGGCACATGGCGCACTGAGCATCAACACTCTGTGTAGTAAAAACCAAGATGATCAGTCCGAAAAATAGGCGATTTTTCATGCGTAGTAAGGAGCGATCATTAAATACACGATGACTCCAGTAACCGCCACATACAACCAGACGGGGAAAGTGTATCTCGCCCACTTTTTGTGCGCTTCAAAATCTCTTAGATAAGTCTTGGAATAGGTTACCAATACTAAGGGAATCACAGCAATAGAGAGCAATATGTGGCTGATTAAAATAAAATAGTAGGTGGCCTTGACCCAGCCAGTGCCCCCAAAAGGAGTTGGATCTGAGGTCATGTGATAAGCGATATACATCAATAAAAACAGCAGTGAAAGAACAATCGCAGTGGTCATCAAACGCTCGTGCAATTTCCTTTGAGCATTTTTGATCGCCCAAACAGCCATAACCAAAACCAAAGCTGTAATCGCGTTAATTCCCGCATAAATAGGCGGCAGGAACGATAGAGGAGCTACATCGGGAATACGCACCATAAATAATATAGCCACCACTACTGGAATAGCCACAGAAGTGACCGCGATCAATGCCTTGATACTCTTTGAATTTATTGGTTGTTCCATGAGTTTTCTTTAAGGAGTTTTTTGATGTCTTGAATTAACGGAATAAGTTGGGAAGTTTCCCCAAATTCATCTACCGGTGCATCTTCGGCGATAAATCCCCTGTAGTAAATTATAGGATTACCAAAATCGTCGTTGCGCGATCGCAAATAACCTTGTGCATCCACCAAGGCAAATAAGCCTGCGTGTTCAAATCCACCTGGGGCATCTGGAAGCTGAGCGGCAAAGATGTTAAACCCTTCATTGGCCAATTGATAAACCTCCGCTTGAGGGCCATTGAGGAAATGCCAGTCCGTGTCCGTAACTCCATAGCGTTCAGCATAGGCTTTTAATACCTCAGGTGTGTCATTCTGAGGATCAATCGATATGGAAACAATAGAAACCGGTTCATCGCCGAAGGTATCGTGGACTGTTTTGAGATTGGTACTCATCACTGGACATATCGTGGGACACGAGGTGAAAAAAAAGTCAATGACATAAACACGACCCAACAGGTCTTGATCGGTGATCAACAAACTGTCTTGGTTGTAAAAAGCAAAGGGAGGCACCTTTCTTTTGGTTCCATTCAGCTCGATGTACGACAGCGGTGTTCTGGCCAATAAATCCTCTTGCTCCACACCTCCATCAATAGATAAACGCGCTGAAATAAGTGGAATAAATATCCAGGCAAAGACAGCTACTACCATCAGTAAAAACCAATAAGCCGGTTTGATTTTTTTCATTTATCTACCGTTGTTCTTTTTAAGGGCCATGCGGTACTCCGCTAGCAGGATTTTTACATCATCTACCATGTACTTGCTCAAATCGGCCACTGAGGTTGCGTCGTATCGCGGGAAAGGGTATTCTGAGTCATCGGAGGTTCGCCCGCGAACTAATTGATCCTTATCGATAATAAATACATAATTTGACCCGCCATCAGCATTTAGTTGATCCGTGGGGCTTAGAGATACAAACACCTCCTGAACTTGATCTTTAGTGGCGGGAAGGAAATACCAATGACTTAAATCAACGAGCTCACCTAATTGAAGCCTGAGCTCATCCACAACAGATTGTTCTGAAGGGTCAAAATACAATACCACTTGAAAATCCTTAAACTCGTGGAATCGCTTGTATATCTTTTCATTCAGATTAGAAGAAAAAGCCTTTTTTAAAGCGACTTGGTTACCTAAAAATCCCAGAATAGTGATTTTGTTGTGCAGTTCGATGCTAGGGGCTTGAATCGGCTGAGGATTTACTACGGGTAAACGACCAAAATTGTTTATTCCAGAAGCAAAAAAAAGATAAGCCACCAGTGGAATGACAAAGAGGACAAAGAGAACGAAACGCTTTTGAAATTGTTGCATACCACAAAAATAAAAAAGCGGCTCTAAACCGCTTTTAAATGAACAGGGATTTATTTAAAAATTCCATTTTATAAACCCATTGGCATAGGTTTCGTAGACGTAACTTCCTTCAATCAATAACAAGGTAGTTAAGTAGGCGATCAAAAACACTGCGGTCCAAACAACAGATCTTCTTAAACCTGTTTTTTCATCGCGTAAGTGCATAAAGTCCCAAGCGATGTAATAGGCTTTCACTAAGGTTAAACCGATAAAAATCCAATTTAGCAACCTCATGCCCAATAAAGGGGTCTTCACCAAAAATTCAGGTTTAATAATACCTAACGCAACTTCTACGGCGGTAATCAAACTCAAGAAGATAAGAACGCCCCAAATCTTTTGAACGTTGTTCTTGAAAGTAACCGCTCCGCGGAAAATCGATAATTTATGTTCGTGTGCCATATAAAATTGGAGCTAAATTATACCAAGTAAAAGAAGGTGAATACAAATACCCAAACTAGATCTACAAAGTGCCAGTATAGACCTACTTTCTCCACCATTTCATAGTGTTTTCTCTTTTCATAAGTACCCAAAAGCACATTAAAGAAAATAATCACATTGATGACCACCCCTGAAAAGACGTGGAAACCGTGAAATCCTGTGATAAAGAAAAAGAAATCGGCAAATAAACGGTGACCGTACTCATTGCGGATCAAGTTAGCACCCTCTACTACGTGTAGTCCACCAGCCAATGCCTCAACGGAGGCATTTCTATCCAAAATTGTTTTTTCTCCCGATTCGTTGATGGTCTCTGTGCGCACTAAAACATTTTCATGTGCGGCAAGTCCAGCTTGAACATCAGCGACTGTATAGCTCGGTAACGCATCTTCATCCACAAACCAAACACCGTTCTTGTTTAGATGTTGTGCGCGCTCAGTTTCAGCTGCCGAAACAAAATCGTGGAGCGCTATTTGATGGCCTGTTTCTGCGTCGACAAACTGAAGGATTCTACCTCCTTTGGTCTCAACAGCTCCGTATTCGCCTTTGATAAAAGTAGCCCACTCCCAGGCTTGAGAACCCACGAAGATGGCTCCACCAACAATGGTAAGCAACATATATAACGCTACTTTGGACTTTCGCAGGTGATGACCTGCATCAACAGCTAAAACCATAGTAACCGAAGACATGATCAAAACAAAGGTCATGAAAGCGACGTAGTACATCGGGTAGTTGCCATGAAAAAATGGAACGTGGGTGAATACCTGATCGGCAATGGGCCAAATTTCTATGAACTTGAATCTAGAAAATCCGTAAGAAACCAAAAATGCAGAAAAAGTAAGCGCATCGGAAAGGATGAAAAACCACATCATCATTTTTCCATAACTCGCATTAAGAGGTTCATTTCCGCCGCCCCAAACTTTAGCAGGTTGGTGATTAGCTACCGCTGTCTCCATAAAAAGGATGAATTATATTAACGTTGACAAATTTACTTTTTTTTAATAACTGTGCCGAGTCGAATTTTAAAAAAAATAAAAAAACAAAAGCAAGTACAGCCACAGGAGATCTACAAAATGCCAAAAGGTAACACCTAGCTCAAAACCGAGTGTGTTATTTGGCGTATAACGACCTTTTAGGTGTTGAATCAGGACTACCGCCAGAGATATCCAACCAGCAGCCAAGTGCACTAAGTGTACCGCGGCAATCAAGTAAACAAAAGAAATCGTGACATTACTGGTCGGACCAGTAAGGTAATAACCCATGCCAATCAACTGATTAAACCCGACAAATTGCAGGTACGCAAAAACTACACCCAACATCAAAGTCCCCAACAACATCCAGGTTACAGACTTGCCTTGACCCGAAAGCAACTGTTTTTTGGCCAGGATGAGCAATGCGCTGCTCAACATAATGACTGCAGCTGAATACCAGAACGCCGAGGGAATTTCAAAGCTTTCTAACCAATCTTTGCGGTTACTACTGACCACAAATGCGGATGTCCATCCAGCAAATCCCATCACCATACTGATGATCCCAAACCAGAGCATCATTTTTTTGGCCCTAATCTGTTTTTCCATTAATTCAGTGTCTTGACTCATATCCATCGATCTAAAACATAAATTACTTGTACAGCAGAAATATAAAAAACACTAGCCAACATCAATTTTTTGGCTGAGGCAGTACTTCGGTCAAGAAATAATTGAACCCCATAATACCCCATAACCAACCCTAGGGCAGTGATAATGACAGCAGCAGAAACAGACAATGAAAGGGTTCCTGTAACGCCAAAGACTGGGATGATGGCCACTAATAGCATCCAAATAATGTAGATTAAAATTAGTGCGGCCGACGTGGTATCCTTTTTCCTAGTGGGCAATAAGGCAAACCCACCTCTTTGATAATCTTCATCCAACATCCAAGCCAATGCCCAAAAGTGCGGGAACTGCCAAAAGAATTGAATCATAAACAAGGTGCCTGGTTCTATACCAAATGAATTAGTAGCCGCCACCCAACCTAACATAAATGGAATAGCTCCAGGTATAGCACCCACAAATACAGCCAGCGGAGTTTTTGTTTTGAGCGGGGTGTAAACACCTGCGTACAACACTACGGAAAGCAATCCAAAAAGGGCTGTTTTCGAATTTAACGCCCAAAGAGATAATCCACCGACAAATGTCATGATGATCGCCCACCTCAAGGCTGTTCTCACCGACATTCTACCAGCGGGGATCGGTCTGTTTTGCGTGCGCATCATCAGGGCATCCAAGCGATATTCAATTACTTGATTGTACGCATTAGAAGCACCCACTAAGGCGTAACCACCCAAACCGAGCAACAAGATGTCCAGCGCAATAAACGAATCCACCGCAAGCCCATAGCCCGCCAATGCCGAAAAGACAACACTAACCGCCAAACGGGCTTTAGTGATCTCTTTAAAGTCTCCCCAATTAAGAAAAGGAGCAGCATCAAGCGTAGCAGACCTAGATAAATCCATCGAAAAAATTATGGGGCAAATATAGGGTTGATTCACGCCATAACCAACTATAAAACATCAAAGTAAACTAATAAAAAAGGGCCCTGTTCAGGGCCCTTTTACTATTGAAGTTTGAAGGTGATCGGAATACTGAAAGGCACTTTTACCGGTCTTCCTCTTTGTTTACCTGGAGTCATTTTAGGCAACAACTTGATAATTCTGTAGGCCTCAGCTTCTAAGTTTTTGTCTGGACCTCTGTATTTAATCTCCCCGATACTACCGTCTTTTTGAATGGTAAACATCACGTTCACACGGCCTTGAACACCCATTTCTTGGGCGATTTCAGGGTATCTAAAGTTTTTTCTGATGTGTTTTTGCATTTGCTCGTTGAAGCAGTCACGAATAGCTGCAGCGCCTTTAGCTTTCTCACAACCAGGGAATACAGGTACATCTTCAATTACCGCAAAAGGAATGGAAACGTCTTCCTCCACCTCATCAACGACTAGGTCATCAATTTCAACCACTTTGTCTTGAGAAGATTCAGTAGACTCGATCACGGTCTCTTTTACCTCAGCCTCATCCTCAACTACCTCGATAATTTCTGGTGCAGCTGGTGGCGGTGGTGGTGGTGGCGTTTTAAAGTCTGGTGTCAAAGGCACTTCCTCATCGAGTAACTCCTCTACATTTTGACTGTAGTCCCCGTAGTTTTCGGACTTGTCGTATTTTTTCCACTCGAGCGCTCTCCATGAAATGAGCGTCACCAAGGCTAAACCTATGGCAAAATACAGACCGCTGTTTTTGGTCAAATCTGCTTTAGGGCTCTTCTTAGGTTCCATAGTTGTTCAATTAAGTTGTGGCTAATTTAAAACTTTATTTGGCATTTACGCAATGCGCTGTCAATTTATGCGTTGATTTTTTTTGACCAAAACCAATAAATAAAAGGAGCTAAAACAGCACCTAATGTATTGAATAACAAGTCAGTCCATTCGGCTGCTCTCCCCATATCCAGGAACATTTGCATCAACTCCACTCCCGCACTCAAAAATACATGGCCCAAAATGACAGAAAAAACGATACGTTTTTGGGTCACCATCGATGATGCATCGAGCCTGGCGTAGAGGAATAAAAAAACAGCTCCTAGGTAAAACCCAAAATGAGCTGCTTTGTCCATAAACGGCAGGGATACTTTTGGAGCGTCATCACTAGGCACTAGGCTCAGGTAAAGCACCAATCCCATCCAGAGCCCGTAGGCCAGCCATCGTACGTATTTAGGCACCGATTAACTCTGCGTATGCTGCGGCATCCATCAAACCGTCAAGCTCACCAGCATCCTTGATTTCCAATTTGATCATCCAACCTGCTCCGTAAGGATCAGAGTTAACTAATTCTGGGGTATCCGCTAACTCTGGATTCAATTCAATGACTGTTCCACTCAAAGGAGAAAACAAATCAGAAACAGTTTTCACGGCTTCAACAGTGCCAAAAACCTGGTCCTGTGTTACTTCTTCATCCAGGGTATCTACCTCCACATATACAATATCCCCCAATTCCCCTTGGGCAAATGCAGTGATGCCAATGATGGCGGTGTTTCCTTCCACACGAACCCATTCGTGTTCTTTGGTGTACTTTAATTCAGCTGGTATATTCATGTTAACTTTTTAGAGTAACAAAAATAAATGATTATATCGATTAGTTACCAAAATTATACCGCAAACTAAACCCAGTATTCAAAGATTGCTGTGCGAAAGCGGTAGATACTGCATACTTGGAGCGATTGAAATCGTAAAAGAACTGAGCGCTCAGGTTCTGACTCAAGGCGTAATCAGCAGAAATTTTTGTGGTAAATAGGTATTGGCCCGCGCTGATATCCGTTTGAGCTAAATCCAAATAACGAACTACCGTCAGGTTATCCCTTAAGCTAAAAGCGGCCTTTAAGTTTAAATCACCGGACAAACTCCTTCGCGACCCGCCCATCTTAGTGTTCATTTTCAGATCCTTAATTCGGTAGCCCATACCCAAAGTAAACTCAGTACCACTCATTTCGGTCAGTAGTTTGTTGTCAAAATTCATTGAAAGGGCTCTATCCATTTTGGTTTCAAATAAGAAACTAAGGGAAGAGGTTGTCTCAAAATCAACAAGAATTAAAGGATTGAATTGATCGGTGAGTACCACATTGTTAAATATCAATTCAGGACGGATGTCCAAGGTTTGTGGATCTATGCGCGTATTTGTTTTTTCAAGGTTGGATGAATATCCATTGATACTCATAGCCCCTCTATATCCATGAGAAATGGAAAATCGATTAAATCGATCTTTAAACCAGTCCAACCTCATCAATCCGGTATATTTTAAATTCCAATTGGGCAATGGTTTGGCAGCAAATGGGTCAAGTTCTACTTTGGCGGGATCTATGGATCGATATGCGGAAATAAACGCGGGCAACAATACCTCTGGTTGGGTTTTTCCATAACGCTCTGGATAGCCATCTTGGTCAATCAATGCGGCCTCATCCTGAGGTAACGCACTGTTTAATCGCTGAGCCACAGTGATTCTATAGTCCTTCATTTGCTCAAAAACAATGGATTGGGTTTGGTCTGAAGATTTGAAAAAACTACCTAAAAGTACAGTGGATACACTAAAATTACCCGTTTCATTGCCTAGTTGCTGAAGGTATTCAAATCCTGTTGACGCAGACGATTTGACCTGAAAGTTCTCTTTATAGGTCACTGAATGTGTTTGATCCATGGATAAATCAATAGTCAAATCAGGAATAGGTTGGGCGGTCGCCTCTAAAGTAAACGTATGGTTATCCAGGCGAACAAAAGGATCGTTAAAATCTTCAAAAGTAGTCAACCAGCCATTTTTTGCAGCGATAAAGCGCACATCTGATTGACTGCCCCAAATGAATCCAGCTGATGGTTTTTGGGTGCCCAGGAATCCAATCCTTTGGGTAAACCCAGGCAGCAACTGTCCATTGTTTTCAGTATAATTGGCACTGACCCTTTTGAGCGCACTGACCAGAGACCACAAATTCCATTTTGGGTTGGCTAAACTGCTGGGCATACCCAGGTATGTGTAGAGCTTGTTCATGTCCATATTGACGGACAAATTTTGTGTTTGCGCGTTTTGGACCTGATTCATTTCGGAGCCCGATACACTGCGCAGAGATGCGCCCCCTCTGGTCCATTCAAAACTGCTGGTGTAGGTGTATGACCCATCGGCAAAAGCGAGTAATGGGATCTTAGAGAATGGCAACGCATAATTCAATTGTAAATCCTGGTTAAATCTCTCTGAAGATCCCGGATCGAAAATTCCATCCCAAATCGATAGTGACTGGATAATTCCTGAGTTCTGGTCATCGGGATTATTCAAGTAATTTCGAACCAAATTATTGGATGATGCGGTTAGGTTTAACCGCAAAGATTTCGTGATGTCGTGATTGATCGTGTACTGCCACTGGAATAGATAATTGCGCTGTTGTAAGAAGGGCAAGGCCAACGACTCCACGCCAGGCGCTTGAATATCTCTGAATCTTTGCGCACTAAAAACACGATCGACCTTGGTGTTAAAGGACACATCACTAGGCATAAAATTAAGATTAATCTCTTTTAACCATTGCCAATACCCCCCCGTAAGGATGGAGTCCTTTTTTGCGAGAGGCGCCCATTCCAACGGCTTAAATTGATGTCCGTATAAGACACCTAAATTCAATTGCTCTTCAACTTGGGCAGCAATCTCAAAATCTCGGTGCTGCATCCGGTTAAATCCATAGTTAAACGTCCAATTTTCCAGGTCGTAAAAACGAGACTCTTGTCGCTGGTTTTCTGTTTTATTTTTCTTGAGTCCTACGACATTAACGCTGGTTCTCTTGGTGTAATCTTGGGCCTGCTCCAACAATTGATCTGCTTGATCAGTGGAAGCTGTTGACAAGCGATCAGCCAAATTTAAATCCTCATAAACCGGATCAAATTCAGGAGTGACTAGGGTCTCGCTCACCCCAAGATTTAGGGGTAATTGAAGCCCGAGATTTTTGGGCAAAAGCTTCCCAACATTGATGTTGGTAATCAAGTCATAGGATTGAGCATCTTCGCGATTTCGCTCAGAAGGCATCTGATCCACAGCGCCAAATCCAGAGGTAGACATTCTCGCATTGGCGGATACATCTACTAAATCCGCCATATTGGCATCCAAAGCCGCTACTCCAGCCCAACCACCTTGATTATCCAGACCCGTCAACCTTAACTCATTAAACCATACTTGCCCCCTAGCCCTGGTAGAAGATTGATTCTTTACGCCGACCATAATACCGCGTACCGAAGCTAGAGATGGATTCCCTCGAATGGCCACCCTCATGACCCCTGGGCTTTGTGGTGCATCCGCATCAACCGCCACTAAAGTTCCGGAGCGGTATTCATAGTACTGAACCCGATCAAGTGTTTGATCGTTAATACCTTTAGCTTTGATTTGAGATAAAACATCTAAAGGAATATCAATTTCATTAACGCTTGGCCATATATCCACGTCGGCTAATGATCCATGCGGAGTAAATGTCAACGGCAACTCAATTTGATAGTAGTTTTCGGAAAAGTCAGTTCCAAATCTCAATACTCCGACTAAGGGAGTTTGGCTGATTGGATAATCATTGGGATTAATGGTCTCCGCATGCATCATCATTTTTAGGCGTTTGTACTGCCTAAAGTCAAATTGCGTGTTTTTAAACACCGCGCGGGTATCCTGGGATTCTAAAAACTTAACCGTCAGCGCGAGTGATTGTTCGTTTTGACGTATCACTGTGTTGTTGTTATTGAGCTGCTCGCGGACTAAACCTGGCGGTAATACGTATGGTATGGGCGTTCTGTTGCTATTTTCTTCAATGTTAAAGGTCTGCACATCTACAGAAGTTAAATCATCTGAGGGGTCTACATCATTTGGATCCAATGATTTGTTGTACATACGCCAATCTCCGCGCACCAAATCCAGGGTAGCAAATCGCATCACCAATGGTGACGAAAATCCAGTTAAATACATACGCATAAAACTGATTGACCTAAAATCCGCAATCCCACCTACTGCTTCATCAAATGCCTGAACTGGAATTTTGTACTGAATCCATCGAGTTCTAACTTGACTTCCATCGGGTAACTTCGGACTCAGCGATTCCTTAATATCTGTGACAAATCGATCATTGATGGTGGTGTTCGGTTTAACCTCAATACGGTATGAATAATAACTATCAATCGTATTCATCGTTAAATCGCGATCTAAGTCTTCAACATCTGGAAGTGTGGTGGCTCCCCGATTGAGATTGCCTACGGCTACGGGAGCGTTACCCTCAGGATTGTTGTAGTCTCTGTAGCGATCCAATATGCTTCCAGAAGCATTCAAATAAAAACGATAATTATCTAACGCATAGTCCGGACCGGGGTTATTTCGGTAGATTTCATTTTCTTGGTTGTCCGACAGTCCATCAAATCCCACATCCTGTAACAAGCGGTTTTGCGGGTCTGTGTCGAAAGCGTACACCAATGATTGAGCGGCTGGCACTTTACCCCAAGAGGTTGGCGCGGAGATACTCGTCGCTAAACGATCAGGCAACCCATTTTCGTACTGTTTTTTTCCATCCTTAAGTATGTCTTCTGAAATATTGCCTAAATCAATGACCAATTGACCTGGGTTATTGGTATCAGACAGACCGTCGACAAAGGGATCCATCAACCAGAATTGTACAAAACCAACGTTGGCTTGTTCGAAATTAGTCGTGTTTAAAGCCCGCATAATCCCACCCCATTTTTCCTGTTTGGGGAGCGTATTAAACTGTGGGTTGTTGTTGTATGGACCTTTGGCTTGGGGATCGTAAAACAAATCCAAGGTGGATTGAATGGTGGTTTGTCCCTGAACTACATCTACTTGAGGAAAAATCTCCTCGATATACACCCTTCTGGTCGGATTGGTCGATAAGTCTTCGTTGGTTACTCCAGCGGGACGTTGTAGACTATAAAAAATTGGATCTATCGTATACCAAGCCAATTTCGATCGGGTATATCCATTGCGCAAGTTTTCTGGATCTGTAGGGCTATTTCCATAAAGCTGACCTGAACGACCATAAGCGATTGGTGTGCTCGCCAAACTCCACCCCAAGGCTCCGCGCACATCAATCATGGATTGAGCCCCTTCAAAATCATCGATATAGGTGGTGATTTCACCCCTGAACTCAGAGAATTTTGGCGCACCCGGTTTGAGCACAGCTACCTCAGCGCGAAAAGAAAGATTAGAGGGTACATCGGTTTCCACAAAAGGAAGCCTATTGGCCAAACGTGTTAAGAAAGGGAGTTCCGCGTTGTAGAGCGCATTAAACCCAAATATGGAATTATTGATTGGCTCAGTGCCGTAATTGGCTTTTTGGGTTAAGGGTCGTTCATTAATATTGAGGTAGGTACCCCCTAAAAGCCATTGGTCGTTGAGTTTGTGTTGGACATTGATCCCCGTAAAACGCTTGTTTTGCTGACCAAATACCGCATTGTTTTCTACATCGATTTGGATAGGTGTGTTTGATGCTTCCAAACTGGGATCCAACAGCTGAACGGTTCCTGCGGCGTAGTTCACGGAATAGTCAATTCCTTCTTGAAGCAATCGATTTCCAGCCCTAACCTTTACGGAACCTCTGGGTACATTGTAGGCGCCAATCGGGATGCCATTATACCCGGCTGACTTGTACTGACCTTTGAGAATAAACTTGTTTTTTTCAGGGGATTCTAGAGCGGCTGCTTTCGTTTTTCGGTACAAATCCCTAAACACGTATTTTTTCTGATTTTCATTATAGCCTTGATCGTTATCTCGGTCGTATTGGCCTGAACCCAACAAATTAAATAAGTACTTACCAAAAGGCTCAACTTGGGTAAATAAAATACTCCCCGTGCGCAAATTGATGGTGCGGCCCGGAATAAAATCAAAAAAACCATCCCCACCGGGTTGTTCGTCCTGATAAGCGTTGAGGCGATCTAAGTTAAACACATCGAGTAAAATACGCTGATCCAGTGGTTTAGGAGATTTTGGCCAGCCCTGGTCGTTCACTGGGGTTATGTAGTTTCTGGGACTTGGGTCGGAATAAAGGATATTAAAACGAAAATCCTCGGGGCTTAATTGGTAGGCTCCTGTGGGATAAATATTCTTCATCATCAAATCCCAAATAGGGTCTTTTACACTGGTGATATTGCTTTTGAGTAACTTGAGAACCAATGCATTGTTTTGCAAGGTGGGTTGTTGCGCACTCCCACCCAAGGTAGTCGACTCAATACCTCCGTTGGCAAATTCCCCGACTTGATACACGACCCCTTTATAGGTGTATTGAAAAGCAACAGCCAATACCTCATCCGCATTTAATGTCTGACTTAGGGACAAATAGCCCAACTGTGTGTCGTAAAAATAATCGCGCTCAGGCTCTAACTTTCGGGCATTCTCCAATACGGTATAATCAAAACCTGGCTGAGGCTGATAACTACCCATCTCAAAAGAACCCGCTATAGTGCCTAAATCCCGAACACCCGATTTCATGGCTCCACCGGGCAAGCCGATGAGTTCAGGATCATAGGCATTGGCCTTATTGGAGGGGAGATTAGGCGTTGAACTATCTTTGAAAAATTCACTGGGCAGACTGGGTGACTTACCAACAAGGGTGTTTTCCGGTTTGGCCTCGCCGAGATCTTGAATGGCTAAAATATGGCGAACACTATTGGTTTGTTGCATTCGGTTGGTCACCCAAACTTCAATGCGGGTGATTTGGACCTGTGAATTGATGTAGGGGTATTGAGCCAGGGCCTGATCAAACTGATCCCGAAAGAAATGTGCCAGGAAAAAGTGCCTGTCCTCCTCATAATCCCAACCAGAAACCGAAAAATCTTTGATCGTACCTCCCCCTCTAGCCAGTACAGAATTGTTCTGGGATCTTTGTTCCGCTAACACGGTGGTCACCGTAGTGCGCCCAAACTTCATTTCAGTTTTGATACCAAAAAGACTTTGAGCCCCCTGAATCAAAGAGCTGGTCAACGGCATACTCAGATCACCGATTTCCACATTTTGAAGTATGTTGTCCTCCTCCCCGTTAAACGCTTTGTTTTGATTGCCCGACAAAGGGTTATCCACCTTCAAACCGGTTACATCCGCCACTGTAGGTGGTGTATAGGCTACTTTGATCAAGTTTTGAAAATCAAAAGTGGCTTTGGTGTTGTAATTGGCGTTGATCGATAATCGCGACCCTATTTTCCCTACCAACCCTAAACTGATGTCTTGATCAAAATCAAAAGCGAGTGTCGATCTGTTTCTGGGTGAAATGGATGGATTGTCGTTCTTCTGCCACAACACCCCCAAATCCACACCTACCTGGCCTTGAGGTATCAGCGACACCTCATCTCCCCCAAAAATGGACTGAAGGGCTTCACTTCTCAGCGCATACCCGGGCAGTAAATTTTTATCTTTTTGTTTTTCCTTATCCGTTTGAGCGTAGGCATCAATTTTATCTTGAAGATACACCCGTGACTGTTGGCGATCCACCATAGCCCAATACTGCTTTGGGGTCAACATCAAAGGAGCACCCATGACATATCCAGACAAATCTGCCTGCCGAACATACATATCCAGTTCGGGGTCGTACGCATACGACACAACAACTCCAGAGATATTGGGTAATAAAAGAGGCTTAGTTACTACCCCTAGAGTATCCTGTGTAGTATTAACGGATGAAGGTGTTGGCTGTTGGGCATAAACAGGTGTCCCTAATAACACGATCAAAGTTATCGGCAAAAACCAGCTCCAAAAACGATTTTGATAAATTAACAAACAACTACAATTATATCTGTTTTAGGGTCATTTTAATCAGATCTTCAACGGTTAAGCCCGGATTGGCCTGATCAATTTTCTCCAAAATAGGCTCAGCAGACTTGCGGCTGAAACCTAAGATCTCTAAGGCAGATAACGCTTCTTCTTTGTTTGTATTGTGTGGCAATGTTACAGATTTTGAATCACCTGTTAACTTGATCATCTTATCTTTTAAATCTAATATGATTCGCTGAGCTGTTTTGGCACCAATCCCTTTGATGCTTTGTATCAAACGAACGTCCTCGCGAATCACTGCGTCTTTTAACTCATTGGGAGAAACGGAGGACAACATGGTGCGGGCTGTATTCGTGCCAATACCGGAAACCGTCAACAACAAACGAAATAGTGCGCGCTCAAAGTCATCACAAAATCCGTATAGGGTGTGGCTGTCCTCCTTGATATGCAGATGGGTCAAAAGCTTAATTTGCTCTTGATCTCCCAACTGACTATAGGTGTGCAAGGAAATATGTACTTCGTACCCTACCCCCTGACATTCAATAACTACATGAGTAGGATATTTTTCTGACAGTCTGCCTTGAAGATATGCAATCATGAATTCGACTTTTTATTTGGAGATCGCTCCTGAGCATCAATGGCAGTAAGCGCTGCCATATTGACCATTTCTTGAACACTGGCTCCGAGTTGAATCAAGTGGATCGGGTTTTTTAACCCCATCAAAAATGGACCTATAGAGTCCGCATGATTCACCTCTTTAAGCAATTTGTAGGTGATATTGGCGGACTCAAGATTAGGAAAAACAAGCGTATTTACTTTTTTGCCAGCAATCTTGGAGAATGGAAATATACTTTGGTGTAAATCTTTGTTTAATGCAAAATCGAGCTGTAATTCGCCATCGACCAATAAATTAGGATGTTGGGTATGCAGTAATTTAACCGCTTGTTTCACCTTAGTGGCATGTGGATGTTCCGAGGTGCCGAAATTGGCGTAGGACAATAGGGCGATTACCGGTTCAAAGCCAAAAGTGCTCACCACTTGAGCCGTCATCAAAGCAATTTCAGCCAATTGCTCTGCTGTAGGATCAATATTCATGGTGGTGTCTGCTAAAAACAAGGGGCCACGATCAGTAATCATGATATTTGTCGAGGCTACCCGACCTACACCTGGGGCACGTCCAATAAGCTCCAAAATTGGTTTAGCCACCATGGCATATGGTCTGGAATACCCAGAAATCATTCCATCTGCATCACCTTCAAGCACCATCATAGCACCGTAGTGATTGCGTTCCTTCATTTTATTTTCCGCAATGTATTGAGTGATTCCGGTGCGTCTTCGAGATTCCCAATAGGCCTGACCGTAGACGATACGTTTGGCTTTGGCCGCGTCATCTTTAGGATCGACGATACACAAATCAGCCTCAAACTCAAGCTCCTCCATCAGGGCTTTTATCACCTCCGCATGACCCAATAAAATGGGGATGGCTATGCCTTCTTCATACACAAATTGCGCTGCCTTAAGGACGTCTAAATGGTCTGCTTCCGCAAAAACGATTTTCTTTAAATCGAGTTTGGCTCTGTTGTGCATTTGGCGAATAAGCTTATTGTCATTACCCGAGCGGGATAATAAATCTTCTTTGTATTTATCCCAATCTTCGATTGGGTTTACTGCCACACCGCTTTCAACAGCCGCTTTAGCAACAGCTACTGGAATCGTGCCAATCAGTCTAGGATCAAATGGTTTAGGAATGATGTAATCCTTACCAAACGCCAATCGAGTTTCCCCATAGGTTATATTTACTTGCTCAGGCACCACTTCTTTTGTCAGCTCCGCTAAAGCGCGAACTGCAGCAACTTTCATCGCTTCATTAATTTTAGTGGCCCGTACATCCAGAGCACCTCTAAATATATAGGGGAAACCAAGTACATTATTAACTTGGTTAGGAAAGTCGGAACGTCCAGTAGCCATGATAATATCAGGCCTTGTCGCACAAGCTAGGTGGTAATCAATCTCGGGATTAGGATTGGCTAGGGCAAAAACAATCGGAGTTTCAGCCATGGACAACAACATTTCTGGGGTGACAACGTCGGCAATAGAAAGACCGATAAATACATCGGCGCCAACCATAGCTTCCTCTAGGGTATTCAAGTCGCGATCTGTAGCAAATTCTGCCTTTTCAACAGTAAGATCGGGGCGGTCTTTGCGTATCACACCCTTGGAATCCAGCATAATCATCTGGCTAACTTTAGCGCCAAGTGCCTTATATAATTTGGTGCACGAAACTGCCGCAGCACCTGCCCCATTGATCACTATGGTCACTTGATCAATAGACTTCTGCGCCACTTCTAAGGCGTTTAATAAGGCAGCGGCAGAAATAATAGCCGTTCCATGCTGATCGTCATGCATGACTGGAATATCTAA
>DFSJ01000080.1:16902-19877 GCA_002378585.1 Flavobacteriaceae bacterium UBA3440
TCAATTTCAAAGGCCTCAGGAGCTTTAATGTCTTCCAGATTAATTCCCCCAAAACTTGGAGAAATGCGCTTCACCGTATCTACAAATGCGTCCACATCCTTGGCATCTACCTCAATATCAATACTATCGATATCGGCAAATATTTTGAAAAGCAAAGCTTTTCCCTCCATGACCGGTTTAGACGCCAATGGGCCTATGTCTCCAAGACCCAAAACAGCTGTACCGTTGGATATGACAGCCACTAGATTTCCTTTAGCTGTATATTTATACGCATTGTTCGGATCCTTTTCAATTTCCAGGCAGGGTTCAGCCACACCCGGAGAATAGGCCAAGGCTAAATCGCGTTGCGTGGCATACGGCTTAGTGGGTACAATTTTAATTTTGCCCGGTTGCGGCTTGGCGTGATACACCAATGCTTCACGCCTTAACTTTGAATGTGCCATATCGTTTAAATCTAGCCCAAAGATAAGTTTATTGAACTAAAAAACGGGTGCCCATGGGCACCCGTTTTAGGGAACTTATCACCAAAAATATCCGACGATTATCGCCGTGATTACTAGTAATATCAATGATAATATTCTAAAATGCTGGTACCAAGGCAAACCTTTGAACTCCTCGGTGTCTTGAGCGATCATTTCTTTTTTATAAGTGTATTGATCCACTTTATCGGCCGCGGGTGCTGGAGTAGAAATACTCACCACGACATGTACCAAAACACTGACAACAAACAGTAGATTGGCTTTAGCTAGGAAGTGAAAATCATTGAGGTAAGGAACTAAATCAAAACTCAATGATAAAATCATGAAAATAGCCAAGGCGGCTCCGACCATCAAACTGGCAAAAGCACCGTGGGCATTGGCCCGCTTCCAAAAAAGGCCAAGAACAAACGCCGAAACAATCGGGGGAGAAGTAAAAGCGATCACCAATTGCAAATAACTCCAAAGCGAATCACTAACTCGTTCAATAAATGGAACCCAAGCTGACGAAAGCACCACCAAAATCAAAGTGGCGATCTGTCCGGCACGCACCAACTGTTTTGAGGTCATTTTTGGCCTTAACAACTGGATGAAGTCCATGGTAATCAAGGTGGATGCCGAATTAAATGTAGCTGAAACGGAGGACATCATCGCGGCCAATAAACCAGCAACAACCAAGCCTAAAAATCCAGTAGGTAGCAATTGGAACAACAAAACTGGATACGTTAAATTTGGACAGTCTTTTAAATTGCTGCACATAGAACCATCAGCCAATGGATAATTTAAGGTGGAGATATCTAAATCGTTAAACAACAAAATCGCCAAAACCCCTGGAACCACCATGACGAAAATCACAGGAAGTTTTAAAAACCCGGCAAATAAAGCACCCCACCTACCGTGGTTTAAGTTTTTAGCCCCGAGTACACGTTGCACCATGAATTGGTTGTTGGCCCAAAAGTAAAATCCCAACAAGGGGACGCCGGTGAGTAAACCCCACCAAGGCATGAACTCATCGTTAAGAGGCCTTACCAAACTAAATACAGCCTCTGCAGACTCCGGAACATAATAGCCTCTTGCCGCTTTTTCTCCAAAATTAACTTGACCAGCAGCCAACATGTCATCCAGTCTGGACATCATCGTGTCCCAGCCTCCCCCGAGGGCATCAAAAGCGAAATAGGTGATAAAAACAGAACCGATCAATAGAAGGATGGCTTGGATCACTTCAGTTTGAATAACAGAGTTCAACCCACCAGGAATTGTATAGGCTGCTGCAGCGATAGCCAGTGAAATGATGATCACGGTAGAACTCACTTCGGGAAAAAGCAGTTTGAGCACAATGCTTCCCACATACAAAGCGGCTGCCGTATCCACGAGTACATTGCCCACTATGGTGATGAAAGAAAAATAATAACGAGACTTGCGGTCATATCTACGCTCAAGGAATTCAGGCATGGTATAGACCCCTGATCTCAAATAAAAAGGCAGAAAGAAAATAGCAAAGAAAATCAACACCACTACCGCATACCACTCGTAGTTGTATACACTCACATTGGTTTGGAAGGCATCTGAGGCCAATCCCACTAGGGTTGAACTGGAAATATTGGCCGAGAACAAGGCAATCCCTACAATGGGCCATGTCATGGTTCGACCTCCCAAAAAATAGTCTTCGGAAGAACTTCTTTTTGACTTGGAAATCCCGTACAGTACAATACCCACGAGATAAACCAAAATCACAATAATATCAATGTTGCTTAATGAATTCATAATCAATTAAATAGCTGGAAAATTGGTTGGTTATAATTGGTTTAGTTCTGGGTTTTAATATATTGATTTTTCTCTACTGCAAAAAATATATTTCTTTTAGTCGTTATTCTGCACAAAATCAATATTTCTCATCAACCCCTCATATTTAGCTCGTTCAAATGGGGTGTCTTGGAATAATTCGCGGAAAACTTCATGGGTCAAATCTTTCCACTGATCTGAACTGTAGGAAACGTAGGGCCTTGGGGCTAATCGTTGATCGTTGTGCTGCAATGAAAAACGATTCCACGGACACACCTCCTGACATACATCACACCCAAAAATCCAGTTATCCATCTGGCCTTTAAGCGTATCGGGTATTTTATCTTTGAGCTCTATAGTTGCATGTGCAATACACCTTTGGGCATCAACCACTGCTGGAGCGACAATGGCCTGAGTAGGACACGCATCAATACACGCGCGACAAGTGCCGCAGTGTTGAAAGTCTCCCGATGGGGAATCTACATCCAAGGGTAGGTCGATCAATAACTCTGCTAAAAAAAAATAAGATCCTTTTTTCTTGGACAACAAATTTCCGTTTTTCCCAATCCAGCCCAATCCAGCGCGAGATGCCCATGCCTTTTCCAGCACTGGGGCAGAATCCACGAATGCGCGTCCCGAGACAGCTCCGATATGCTCTTGTATGAATTGAAGCAACTCCCTGAGTTTGTCCTTGATCACCAAGTGATAATCGGTCCC
>DFSJ01000148.1 GCA_002378585.1 Flavobacteriaceae bacterium UBA3440
TTTTTTATAAAGAAAAAAAAAAATTTAAATAAAATTTTTTTTTTTTTTTTTTATTTATCGAGGCAGCCTATGAGCGATGAGCCCATAGACAAAAGTTCCTGCCACAGCTGAGGCAATGACTACAGCGATACTCCAGATTCCTGTGCCCAGAAGTGTATACATGGGCCCTGGACAGGCACCTACAAGACCCCAACCCAATCCAAACATGATTCCTCCAAATAAAGCGCTCTTGTACAAAGGTGCTTTGTCCGCAAAGGAGATAGGTTGTCCATCAATATCTTTTATTTTGTATTTTTTGATCAACCAAACCCCCGTAGCACCAACAGCAATGGCTGTGCCAATAATTCCATACATGTGGAAGGACTTAAATAAAAACATTTCATGGATTCTGTACCAAGAGATAATCTCTGATTTTACAGCGATGATTCCAAAGAGTATACCGGAAAGTAAAAAGCGTAGATTTTTCATAAGTGCTTATTGAAAAAGTTGTGGAAAGATAAAATAGGTCATGACTAGTCCGCCAATAAAGAAACCAATTACGGCAACCAGCGAGGGTAATTGCAGGTTAGATAGCCCGCTAATGGCATGTCCTGAGGTACAACCTCCCGCATAACGAGCACCAAATCCTACCAAAAACCCACCGATAATCAATATGGCCCATCCTCTTGGGGAGCTCAATACATCTAGACCAAACAATTCATTGGGTACCAGATGTACGCCTATTTCAGTAAATCCTCTAGCCTCTAAATCTTGTACTACCTCCAAGCTCAATGCCAGTGGCGTATCATACCTTAAGTGGTGGAATCCGAGATATCCCCCCAAAATAACGCCCAAAACCACAATTAGGTTCCAGTTTTGTGCCTTAATATCAAATTTAAAGAAATCAGAAAATTTGCCTGCCCCACCCAGTGCACAAAGGGTGCGCAAGTTACTGGACATGCCAAAAGACTTGCCGAAATAGGTAAGCGCTAGCATGATCAGTCCAATCAGTGGGCCGGAAACGTACCAGGGCCAGGGTTGAAGAATAAATTCCATAAGAATAGTTTTAGGTATTTGAGTTATTTAATTGATCGTTTGGTGTAAGTCGCATCCCCCTTAGGATGGTAATTTATTGCTTGATACACTTGAAATTTACGCATTAGTTTTCCCTGGCTGTCTTTGATTAAAATAGGCTCAAGGGTGTGTACTTCGGTAAAGTAATCCTGAAGTTTTTCGGGTGGATTCAATGATCGATCACCGTTTTTAAATCGGGGTTCAGAATCGATCATCAGCGCATTTTTGCCCGCTAAACTATCTAGGTTGGGGTATAAAATCCCGAACTGAAGTCCTTGTCCTCCAAGCGTATTGGGACCTAACCAATTGGATTTGGGATTCATCCACTGCATTATGGCCGATGTTTTGTAGTTATCCGAGGAAAACAAGAAATGATCGGCATGTGTTTGGGTGTAGTTTTGAAATGATTCATTGAGTTTATCCCATCCCCAATAGGTGTCATCTGATTGTACAGGCACCAAATAAAAAAGAATTTGCCCCACCAAAACAAGGTGTAACGCACTTTGGATACTGATGTGCCACGGTAGCCAGCGAGACTTATAAAACATAGAAATAGCCAAGATCCCTCCAATAAACCCAGGGATTAGCCAGTTGATTTTAACCCAGTAGAAGGGAGATATCAGCGTAAATCCCAAGAAGGTAGGTACAAAAAACACGGCTAAAAAAAGTTGATTTCCCGCCGGGAACCTTTTATGGCGCCATAGTTTCTTCAGCCAAACACCACACAAGGAAAGCATGGAAAGAAAAACTACGGGGTAAATCACTAACATTTGACTGCCTAAAAATCCGCCAAGTAAGCCAAAACTCTTTTTGCTCAATCCAAATGAACTCCCTCTTTCTGTTGTTTGAAAACCAAAAGAGGCAAAATCATGAGCGGCATTCCACAGGTAGATAGGGCTGGCAATGACCAATGCGATTAAAATGGATAAATAGAACTCTTTTCTTTTAAGTTGAATCCTGAGTGTTGGATCGATGATCAGCAACGCCAAAAGACCTAGAGGGAGTAGCAGGGCGGTGTATTTGCTTTGGAAAGCCATACCCATCCATATTCCCGTTAACCACCAGTGAACCTTACTTCCTTGGTACAAAGCTTTGTGCGCGCTGTACAAAGCTAGGGTCCAAAAAAGAATAAGCGGAACATCTGGAGTTGTATTAAGCGACAAAACACTCAATATCAAAGAGCTACTCCATATAAAAGCAGCCACGAGTGCTCGTTTTTTCGACAGAATCTGGCTGGCCAATAGATAAAAAAACCACAACCCAAGACTACTCACTGTCCAGTCCATTAATTTTATGGACCATAAATTATGACCAAAGATCCACTCAAATAGAAACAATAAATAAGCTACCATGCCCGGGTGATCAAAATAGGACCAATCTAAATGATGGGCGTAAAGGGAGTAATAAGCATCCTGTGGCATCATGCCCATATTGGGCACCAAGGCCAGTCGAAACAATTGAAAGCCGAGTATCACCCAAACTAGGGTAGGTATGTTTTTTAGTTGTGTCAATGGGTCAATTAGAATGGTTCAAAAGTAATGGTTTCATTCAATACATCTGTGTGCACTTACGTAACTTTAGTGACGTTCATTTAAGTTAACTATCTTTAAATTTGTACCTCAAAACCAAAACTATGAAAGTAGAACAGATTTATACCGGATGTTTGGCCCACGCAGCTTACTACATTGAAAGCAATGGCGTTGCCGCTATTTTTGATCCATTACGCGAAGTAGGACCCTACATAGAGCGCGCAGAAAACGATGGAGCAAAAATAAAATACGTGTTTGAAACACATTTTCATGCAGATTTTGTTTCTGGTCACTTGGATTTGCAAAAGAAGACTGGGGCACAAATCGTGTTCGGTCCCAATGCTGCCCCTAATTATGATGCCTATATTGCCAAAGATGGCGAAGAATTTAAGATAGGTGCCTATACGATTAAAACACTCCATACTCCTGGGCACACTATGGAGAGTACTACTTATTTGTTGATTGATGATCAAGGAAAAAAACATGGTATTATTACTGGTGATACACTATTCATTGGTGATGTAGGTCGACCTGATTTAGCTCAAAAAGCAGTGGAGGGATTAACTCAGGAAAAACTTGCTGGACACCTATTTGATTCACTCCGCACAAAAATCATGACTTTGCCAGATGATTTAATTGTTTATCCAAACCACGGGGCAGGTTCTGCTTGTGGGAAGAAAATGAGCGCGGAAACCACCGATACCTTAGGGAATCAAAAAGCCACCAATTACGCCTTACGCTCCGATATGACTAAGGAAGAATTCACCAAAGAGTTACTTACTGGTCTAACAGCGCCACCAGCCTATTTCCCCCAGAATGTATCCATGAATATCAAAGGTTATGAATCTCTAGATACCGTAATGGAACGGGGGTTTCAGGCCTTAGATCCCGAGGCTTTTGATGCGGCAGCCAACGAAACTGAAGCGTTGATGCTCGACGTGCGAAATGCAGCTGATTTTGCTCAAGGATTTGTTCCTAACTCAATTAATATTGGATTAGAGGGGAACTTTGCTCAGTGGGTAGGTGAGATGATTCCCAGTGTCAAACAAGAAATCTTACTCATCACTTATCCCGGTAAAGAAGAAGAGGCCATTACTAGGCTTTCTCGAGTAGGCTATGACTTTACCATCGGATACCTCAATGGAGGTGTGGACGCTTGGAAGGCAGCAGGCAAAGAATTAGATGTAACAGATCGACTAACTCCAGAGCAGTTGGAGAAAATCCTGCAAAAACAAGAGGCTCCATTAGTCATCGATGTGCGCAAAAAGTCTGAATTCGACTCTGAGCATGTTATTGGTGCTATCAATGTGCCTTTAAATGAGATCAACAAACATCTGGCTCAATTCCCTAAGGATAAGCCGTTTGTGCTTCACTGCGCCGGTGGATACCGATCGATGATCGCTGCCTCCATCCTCAAACAAAGAGGTTGGAATAATTTTAGCGATGTAGTGGGTGGATTTAAGGAAATTGCTGCTCAAACCAGTATTCCCAAAAGTGACTACGTGTGCCCGTCAACTCTGTTGTAGGCCTTTTAGGTGAACCATTATCAAGGGCTGAGGATTCAGCCCTTTTTTTTCCTCCCCACAAATTATTTATTATGAGCGCGTTTTCTGAACTGATACAAGGACCTACGCCTGTTTTGGTGGATTTTTTTGCCACTTGGTGCGGCCCGTGTAAAATGATGTCTCCAATCTTAGATCAGGTAAAAAATAAGGTAGGGGATCAGGTTAAAATTGTCAAAGTAGACGTGGACAAAAATCCTGCTATAGCCCAACAGCTTCAAGTGCGCGGCGTACCTACTTTGGTGTTATTTCGTCAGGGTTCCTTGCTTTGGCGTCAATCAGGGGTAGTTTCAGAGCAACAACTGATGCAGACACTAGAAACCCACGGAGCATTGGCCAAATAAAAAAACGGGTACCGGAAGGTACCCGTTTTTTATTGATCCTTATGTGACCTCGACAGGATTACCCAG
>DFSJ01000030.1 GCA_002378585.1 Flavobacteriaceae bacterium UBA3440
CAGGATTCGAACCTGCGGCCTCCGCGTCCCAAACGCGGCGCGATAACCGGGCTACGCTACACCCCGAGGTCGGCAAATATAGACATTCCGATTAATTTACAGTGGTTTTCTTCCTATATTTAAACAAAAATAATCTCATGAGAATAGGTGTATTGTTCGGTTTCTTTTTTGGTGGCATACTCATCAGTTGTGCTCAGGACAAACCCAATCAGGTAACCACTCCTGATATTGACCCGGTGGTGGCTACTCCTTATGTAACAGGTATAGAAACTCCATGGGGTTTGGCATTTTTACCCAATGGAGATTTGCTGATCACTGATCGAAGCGGTGTACTCTACCGGTTTGACGGATCAAATAAGGTGGAGATTTCCGGTGTACCTGAAGTGTATTCCAGGGGTCAAGGCGGACTACTCGACATAGCAGTACACCCAGAGTTTCAGAAAAACTCATTGATTTTTATGACCCTTTCCTCCCCCGAAGGAGGTAATGGAGCACATACAGCTTTAGTCCGTGCGCGTTTGGAAAACAACCAATTGGTCGATGTAAAGACGTTGTACAAGGCTACGCCCAACACCACTAAAGGGCAACACTTTGGTTCTCGAATTTATTTGGATGGGAAAGGCAAAGTTTATTTCTCCATCGGTGAACGCGGTGAACAGGATATTAATCCCCAGGACACGTCCAAAGATGGAGGCAAGATTTATCGATTAAACGAAGATGGCAGTATACCTAAGGACAATCCTTTGTACGGTGTGCCAGGGGCCAAACAAGCGATTTATTCCTTTGGACACAGAAATCCTCAAGGATTGATCTTTCATCCTGAACGAAAAGAATTGTGGAATACAGAGCACGGGCCCAGAGGTGGTGATGAACTAAATATTGTGCGCAAAGGGGCCAACTACGGTTGGCCAGTGATTACCTATGGAATCAATTACAGCGGTACACCGATCACCGATAAAACCGAGGAGGTGGGTATGGAGCAACCGATCTATTATTGGGTTCCCTCCATTGCTCCATCAAGTTTGTGCTACATAGACAGTCCCTTATTTCCAGAGTGGAAAGGGGATCTTTTAGTGGGTTCATTGTCCTTCCAGTACTTAGAATACCTCGATATGGATGGGGACAAAGTGGTCGGCCGCCTAAAGTTATTGGCCGATATTGGGCGGGTGCGCAGTGTAGTCCAAGGACCTGATGGCGCTTTTTACATCGGTGTTGAAACAAAAGGCGTCTTTAGAGTGACGCCCCGACCCTAAAATTTACCGGTTACAGCCACTTGATCGACCACTGGGCAAGCTTCTGTTTTAGTGGGGTGTAGGGTGGGAATACCAAGCGAAGTAACCCGTTGTTCCAGGTTTTTACCACTGATCTTTGGTTGGAAAATTCTTGGAATCCAAAAACACCATGACTTTTACCTAAACCACTGTTGTTGCTGCCTCCAAAAGGCAGGTGACCGTTGGCGTATTGAACTACAGCGTGGTTGATGCACGTGCTTCCAGCCCGTGTGTATTTGAGTACTTGATCGATGTTGTTCTTGTTTTTGGAAAAGAAGTACAAGGCCAATGGTTTTTCTTTGGTCTTCAGGTCTTCAATCACTTCCTGTACGTCATCAAACAGGAGTACAGGTAGAATGGGACCAAATATCTCCTCGTTCATCAAGCGGCTGTCCTGTGGTGAGTCGACCACTACCGTGGGAGCTATGTAGCGATCTTCCGCAATGGTTGTTCCTCCTAAAACGATTTCTCCACCACCGGAAACAGTCTCGTTTAACGCCTGTGATAAACGATCAAAGTGCTTCTGATTTACAATTTGACAGTAGCTATCACCTCTTTGTGTGGTATTTTGGTAATGGGCGTTAATCTGATCTTTTAAGGCCTCAATCAACTCCGTGTATTTTGAACGATGAACCCATACGTGATTTGGCGCGATGCAGGTTTGTCCCGCATTGATCCATTTACTCCAGGCCAGTTTTTGGGCGCAATCGGCTACATCAGCGGTTTGATCGATGATCAAAGGCGATTGACCGCCAAGTTCCAGGGTGACTGAACTCAAGTGCTTAGAGGCAGCTGCCATCACAATTTTCCCAATACTCGGAGCGCCGGTAAAGTGAATATGGTTCCAGGGGAATTCCAGCAAGCTAGAGGCCACATCGATGCCTCCTTGGACTACGGCAACGTGATTTTCAGGCCAAATGGACTCGATGATTTCAGCGACCAGGGCACTGGTTTTTGGCGAATGTTCTGAGGGTTTTACCAGCACAGTATTCCCTGCAGCCAGGGCACTAACCAATGGGCTAAAGACTAAGTTAACTGGATAATTCCATGGAGACATAATTAAACAGACTCCTTTTGGTTCCTGGATGTAATAAGAAGTTGATCCCCAAATAGAAATGGGTGTGTGCACACGCGTCGGGGACATCCACTTTTTTAGGTGGTGGCAGGCTTGGTCAATTTCACCGATGACCGGGTATAATTCGGTGAGATCAACCTCAGTACTTGGCTTGCCAAAATCATCCTGTAATGCTTGATGAATACGCGTTCTATACGTATGGGCCAATGCGGTTTTTAATTGTTTTAATTGCTTTATTCGGTTAGTGTAACTGTAGGCGCCAACTTGATATTGAGCCTGTTTTAAACCGTTGAATAGCGCTGATAATTTTTCTTGTTCCATAGGGCAGTCATGCAAAACCCTAAAGTACAATTCTTTTTTCTTGGTCGGTCCCTGATCCTTAATTGTGGTAGATATTCCTTGGTTCACTTAAAAAAAGTAGTATTTTTGCCCCACTTTATGGAAATCGGGATGTAGCGCAGTCCGGTAGCGTACACGTCTGGGGGGCGTGTGGTCGCAGGTTCAAATCCTGTCATCCCGACCAAAAAAAGCCAAGCA
>DFSJ01000131.1:0-1868 GCA_002378585.1 Flavobacteriaceae bacterium UBA3440
ATAATGGCTATTGATCCGGATGGGGATAGTGTTTGGGTTGATAATGGTCGACATGGGCAGCTTTTATTTGAAGGGGGAGCGTATTACAATAAGGACGGTTCTGAGTATACTGGCAAAACCACAAGATTTGCAAAAAACACACTTAACGCGCTTAATGAGATTTCTCGAAGTAGGACAGGTGGAACAATGATTCAAGAAATAAGTGAGTCAGATAATAATGTCATAATAAAACCTGGATCTTCTCGATTTACACATAATAGTTACCTTAAATCACAACGCGAGTGGCATAAATCTTCAAACCCCTATTATTCAAAAATGCTCCAAGCAGGGTATGATTTTGAAGGAGGAACTGGAGGCACAGTAGAATGGAATTCGAGAGGGGACGTATTACCAACCACATCTGGAGGTAAAATTGCTCCAGCTATAGATTTAGCACATGAATTGGCACATGCTTACGATGCAATTCATGGGCTAATGAATTTTGATAAAATTGAAGTTTTTGGAGTACCTGGAGTTAAAGAAATTGAGAAGAATGAATTTCAGGCAGTTTACAGAGAGAATTTAATTCGACAGGAATTAAATATGCCTTTGAGAACACATTATATTACAAATGAAACTACAGACGGAACGTTTATTAAAGGGCTTGGCCCAAATATGCTTGACAGTTCTGGTAAACCTAAAAGACCATCATGGTATTAAGATTAACCATTATTATTAGTTTTTTCACCCTGTGCTCGTGTTCGCTAACATTAAAAAGAGGAAAGCAAAAGGATCATATTGATTTTCATCAACTGAATTTAAACGTGTCAAAACATTTAGATTTAGATTCAACAATGTATATCAGAGGAGGGATGAAAAAGGCGTTTTTGATGTATAAAGACGGCGTGGTGTTCTATGTTGCAAACTCTGATTTGCATCCTAACATTTCAAACATAAAAGAGAACTATAGACCTAATGTGTATGATACTTTATTTTATCCAAGGGATAGTCTGACAATGGCACTAAATCTCATCCCGCCAATTGAAGATGTAACCATCTATGAAGGATATGATAACGAAGGGCTTTATTGGAAGCACAAACATATATCGGATACTAGAATCGGTATGGGTTTTAGTAATTGCAATAAACATCAAGTCCCTGAATCAATTATGTTATTTGACTCTATAGTTCAAATGGTTGAGAACCGCTAGAATTTCAAAGGAATTACATTGGACTTGCAACAAAATTATGGACAAAAAGTTAAGCTGCAATTTTACCTGTTTTGTTTAATTGTTCAAATTCCTGAATACTGAGCATTCCCAGTTTGGAGTGCTTTCTTTTACGGTTATACCAAGCTTCAATCCACCAGAAGACATCGTTCTCGGCTATTCGCCTGCTGTCGTACTTATTTCTGTACACGCGTTCTACTTTCAGTGTTTTGAAAAAGCTTTCAGCCACAGCGTTGTCCCAGCAATCACCTTTTCTACTCATGCTTTGGTTGACGAAAAACGGGTCACGTCCTATTTGTGGGGAGAAGTTAGTTTGAGTTACCTTTAAAAACAAAAATGTCAGAGTTTGATGCGGGTGCTTTGCGTTATGTCTTTCCAGAGGAGTTATTGCGCTATTTCGATATTGTAGAGAGTGGTATTCATACGGATAAGCCCACAGGAGAGGATTACTTGGAAGTGGTTTTTGAAGAGAAGAACACCTTGCCTGATGGCTATTCCAAAGAAGAGTACGAGAGCAAAGGCTTCTTTGATTGGAAAAATAACTCAAAGTGACCCACCTATCCAACTCTAAACTGACCCACCTATAAAGAACCTCACGATGTTAAAAGATAGGGTCGTTGAAGAATGGAAGTTTTCCTATAGGCAAGTTGTTAATAACTC
>DFSJ01000131.1:2206-8725 GCA_002378585.1 Flavobacteriaceae bacterium UBA3440
GTCAAGTTCTATTTGGTAAGAACCATGAACCCAACGATCCATTAATGCATCTGCCAAGGTTAGGTCCCCAATGACTTCATGCCAGGATGTAATAGGGATTTGACCGACCACCATGGTAGATTTCCTACCATGGCGGTCTTCCATAACATCCATCAACAGGGATCTACCGGTGGCATCCAACACTTGAAGACCAAAGTCATCAAGGATCAACAGGTCCGTCTTTTCTAACTTTTTGAGTTCTTTAATGAGCGAGCCCTCTGTTTTTGCTTGCTTGAGCTCCGTTGTAAGGCGAGCCGTGTTGGCGTAGCGCACACGCTTTCCCAGTTCACATGCCGCACGCCCTAATGCCGTAGCCATAAAGCTTTTACCCGTACCTGTTGGACCTGTAATCAGGACGTTTTGGGCTTGCGTGAGGTACATTCCCTCAGAGAGCTGTTGGATTAGGCTGGAGTCTATCCCTCGCTCGGGTGTGATTTGAAGTTGTGAGATTGAAGCCTCATAACGGAACTGAGCCATACGCGTAAGCCTAGTAATGGCTCTATTATAGCGGTCTATCCATTCTGTTTCTGCCAGGTGTTCCATGAGCTCATGCGCATTAAAGCGGCTTTGCGGCGCCTCCAACAGCTCATCATAGGCACGCAACATGCCATAAAGTCGCAGCTTTCTAAGGGTCTCTTTTGTGTTTTCTATCATTTTCATTGGTGTTTAATTACGTGTTTGCATAATATTCTCCTCCACGGATGTGCTTGTGCTGCACAACGTTGGGTGAGGTTTCTTCACGTTGATACAGCTTTCTACTTAAGACGGTACTGACGACCATATAGTTGATGGTGTCCAGTGTAAGCGCATAGCCACAAGAAAGCTCAACCTCGCTATCACTATGCCTTCTCGCCAACGAGAGTATACCATCACAGCTCTTAAATCCTTGTTCGGGATGTGCACTGTGCTCTAACAGGTATGTAAAGACCTTGACACACTGGGGACCTATGCCTTGCGCTTTTTTTATGTAATAATCGGCAGAGCGCTCCACCAGCAGACGATGACCTGCACTAAGGTGTTCTGGATGTGTGGTGTACTTGTTGGTGCGATAATCCCTCACATGCTCAGCCACTAAAGCGTATTGATGGTACAACTTCACTAACTTGGAGGTGTAGGTCATCTCCAGTTGCTTGCCGATTAACACGTGCGGTACCGAGTAGTAATGACGGTCCTCATATAGACTTACGTGGCCGTTCTTTGCGACCAGTACCTTTTTAATGGTGACCGGCTCATAGGCTTGTTGGGGTAGCGCTGAGAGCTGCCGACGCTCGTTCGCCTCAAAGTCAGCACGACGAGAATCACCGTCGTTTAACGGCGCATCATTAAGCTCTTCTAATTTCTCCCATAGGGCCAGGTTAAGCTCATCCAACGAGTGTGGTTCACTCATCCGCACATCCACATAGATGCGCTGATAGATGATCTTTACAGCCCCTTCAACGAGCGCCTTGTCGCGGGGACGCGCAACACGTGCCGGCAAGGCCACCATCCCGTAGTACTCCAAAAAATGAGCAAACGTAGGGTTTAAGTCCGGCTCATAACGATCCGCACGAAGAACGGCACTCTTTAAATTGTCAGGAACAATGGCATTGGGCGTTCCCTCAAAGTAGTCCACAGCGTTTTGACATCCTTCCACAAAAGAATGCTTGCGCTGGTTCATCTGTGCCTCCACATAGATCAGCTGTGAAGCCGGTAAAATAGCCACAAAGACTTCACACAAGGTCACCTCACCCGTCTCTGGATCTACATATTCTAGTTTGTCTCCCGTGTAGTCCACAAACATCTTGTCCCCATACACATGGTGTAGTTTTAAAGTCCCATTGTGCCTATTTAGATAGTTGTTCATGTGCTTCCTGAACTGCGTGTCACTGTAGGGGTTGGGCGTGCTTAAAGCGTATTGCCTATATATATATTGAATGGTTATGCCCCTCTTTTTTAGCTGTTTAGCATACCCGGAAAGCAACGGAAATAAAAAATCATAGCGCTCATCTTTTTGACTCGATGGACTCTGACGGATCAATAAATTCGAGAGCTCTATACCGCTAAGCGCCATCCACTCCTCATAACTCAAGGGAAAACTCTTGATTTTGGACCAATACGACCGTACCGTCGTCCTGGACACACGCGATAAATCCGCCGCTTTGCGGCTACTCGCGCCTTGAAAATGCAACTGAACTAGTAATCGTAACTTGTACATAATGATTGGATTATTTGCCATAATATGTGATTTTGTCACACGAAGGAAATTTCCAAACTTGAACAGAACAAAGTTTTTAACAGGTGGACCAGTTTAGAGTTGGATACGTGGACCAGTTGAATCCGAAATCCGTGGACCAGTTTAGAGTTCTATCGGTGGGCCAATTTGAGGTTGGATTGGTGGGTCAGTTCAATGCGTTTTTTCCAACCTACTCTTCCCCGAGAATATGAGCCGTGCTATTGCCATTGATGAAGTGAGCCTAACCCGTGGAGAGCTTTACACCATTGTCAGTTCCCGAAACCGATCGGGGAGAAAAGGAAAACTGATTGCTGTAGTGGCTGGAACCAAGGCTGAAGATCTTATTACCGTTTTAAGTAAGCTCCCTAAGGCTCAACGCGATGCGGTAGAAGAAATCACCCTAGACATGTCTCCTAGTATGCGCAAAGCCTGCGAATCCTTGTTTTTATATGCCAAGTTGGTCACAGATCGCTTTCACGTGGTACGCTTGTGCGCAGAGGCCATGCAAAAGGCACGCATAGACCAACGTTGGAAAGAGATAGACAAGGAAAACAAATCCATACTGCGGGCACGCAAGGCCGGCAAGGGATACAGAGTCAAGACTTTTAGTAACGGAGACACCCCAAAACAACTGTTGGCACGTTCTAGATACATCCTTTACAAGTTGCCCCATCAGTGGACTCAAAATCAAATGGTCAGAGCGGCAACGCTGTTCCAGGCCTATCCAGAGATCGAAAAGGCGTACAAGCTACATCTAGAGTTCAGAACCATTTATGAAGGTACCGACAGAACAGGAGCGGGCAAAGAACTCATGAAATGGATATACAAAGTACAGGAGTCCGGCAATGAATACTTCCAGACTGTGGCAGACTCTCTGATCAACCATTGGGACAACATCTTGAACTTCTTCAACAACAGAAGTACCAATGCACATGCCGAGTCTCTAAACGCTCAAATCAAACTCTTCAGAGCCAATCTATGTGGAGTGACAGACACCAGATATTTCCTCTTTAGATTCCAGAAAATCTTTGCTTAAATTAGATCACTCCCCAAAAAAATCCGCTGATCCACTATAGGCCTTTGTGTAATTTTATGCGTGCTTAATTCCGTCAATATACTAAAAAAAAAGGAAATTAATGTGTCTATTTGATGGTACAATTAGCAGAACGAATTGCTAGCAGTCTATTCACATGGGTGCGGACAACAAAGTCCTTCAATATTTACCAATTTTAAAACAAGAACCTCTTCCTGTGTAGAAATATTTACAAACTCTTTTTGATTCCCTAGTGGAACTTTATAACTCATCGCATGTCCCAAGAACATTTTGTCAGGCTTGAAAATATAAAGTGAATGATTTCCTTCTGATGAAATGTGACATGAAAAACTGAAATTGTATTCTTTACCTACCTCCAATTTATTTCCCTCACAAATTACCCGGTCCGAAACACCAATAACCTTCTTATTCTTCTCTTCAGAAAAGAGATATAAAAGATAAAATTTTTTAGTCGAATCAACACTTATAATCTTCCATTCACCCATATAATCTTCTAAAATGGGCTCCACTTTATGAGATGCACAATTTCTGTAATCCTCTCTTTCCATTGAGGCAGTATTGAACACCTCTTTCGATTTACATCCTGAAATTATAATGAGCAACAGAATAAAAATTTTAATTCCTAAGAGTTTGAACATAAATATCGCCATTAAAATAAAAGTGAACCCAACCCGTTTTAGGATCTACAAAAGCCCCAATTGAACTTGGATCAAACCCTTGAGGAGGTACAGTTCCGTGTGCTTGATTATATATAGCTCCTCCTGGTTTTGCATTAATTCCTTGCTGTAAGGATAACTTCCCAGCTTCATAAGATTCTAATAGCTCATGCAGCTGTGACTGCCCTCTTTGCGCTCCCCCTGCCTTATCGAGCGCTTTAAGAAGAAAAGGTACAACTTTTTGACTCGTTTCGACACATTTTTTGTCAGGAGAAAGAGTAGTGCCTAAAAAACTTCCTCCAGGTACTACCTTACCATCACTCATGATTCCAGATTTACTGGCTTCAATATTTACCATAATCTTATCGTCATCGATCGCATCCATTACTGATTGAGCCTCCTGACTAATATTATTCTCGTCTCCTTTAAACTCATATGATAGGGTTCCATTCTCCTTATCTCTGCGAATTTTCAACTCATCTCCAAGTCGCTTGTTTAATTCATTTACAAACATTCTTGACTGATCTCCATTTACAGTAACAGTATCTCCATCCGGATCAATAGCCATTATTGGATTCCCCTTCACAAAGTTATAAGGGTTCATTCCGGGATATGAGGTAGCCAAGGCATCCACCCCCATCCAAATGCTGGATTTAGGCTGGTAATACCTCGCCCCATAGTAGTAGTTCCCGGTTTCCTCGTCGAATTCCTTCGCATTGAACCTATAGGCTGAATTAAAACTCCCGGTCCCCACGTGTTGGCTGACCATCGGATCCCCAAAGGCGGCGTAGTAGAAATGCTGATAGGGCTGTCCGGTACGATCTGTGACAAATTCTATATTTCCGATGTAGTCGGGGTGGTACCAGTAGATGGGTGTATAGGGATTACAATCTATACCCTGTTGAATAGCAATGTCCGGGAAGTTATCGCATAAACATCGATTTTCTTCAATGAGGTCGTCACCATAGAACATTCTGCATTCATCAGGGTCATTGATCACCTGCATGGATAGGATATCCTGTGGGGGCTCGTTGGCATTCACCGCCATGCCATAATTGGCGAGCAAGGTATTCAAGTCACTCAATGCGGCCACTCCGTAGGATTCAGGGGTCGTGTTTGCAGGTCCTCCCGGTGCAATTTGTCCTCCAAGAGGGTGCGTTTCATAGTTGGGGTTTGCGGAGCCTATTTGCGAGGCTACACGCAGTGGCCCAGCATAATAATGCTTGGTATAGGTAGTTGATCCCCCATTACTCTCATACACCAGCCCTGCACTCACATAGACCGTGTAGTCTTGTGCGGTAATAGAGTTCGTGGCCTGCAATTGCTGCGCATTTACAGAAGAATAGGACATAGGCACGGAGCTTTTCATCAGACGCTGACCGTCTGCATCATAAATATAGTGATGCAATCCTGAAAGGTTCCACAAACCACGCAGTTGGTTTTGCTCATCCCAGTAATTCTGCTGAATCAGATCTATAGGCCCTGAAGGGTTGGGTTGGCCCTGGAGTGGTGGGGCATACTGCTCATGGGTAGTGGTAGGATTCCCATTACTATCAAACCCGTAGGTGTACTGTTTGTGGTTTCTGCGATCCCATACTTTACTGGTGGCATGAGGGTGCGCGGTATTGCCTTGTGTATAGTAGTAGTTGTACTTCTCACCTGGGTAACCGGGATAGTTTAACGAAGCAGTCTGATTCTTCTGTACAATACCGCCCATGTTATCATAGGTCATGCTAACGGAATAGGATTCCGGGCTAAAAATTACCAATGTCTGAGACATTCATACCACGAACTATGTGATTAATGGTCATTACGGTCGCTTTTTTGAACTTTCTAACAAAAAAGCGACCCAAAATCTTCATACTAAAGCTGAATGTAGTCGAAAAAGCACTAAAAAAGGCAGAAAAATCTCCTTTATGCACCAAAAAACACCTGAATAACACCCGAAAAACGTCCGAATCAGCCGAATTTCATCTCATTTTTGTACGAATTTGTTCTAAAAAGGTCTGAAAAACTACTTTTTTACTACTTAAAAAGTGCTTTTAAAGCAGTTTTGCGATGTCTTTTCGCTTCTCATTGTCGATGGAATCGATGTAATTCATGGTAGTTTTCATAGAACTGTGCTTGAATTGGTCCATAATGACCTCCAATGAGGCACCGCCCATCAGTAATGCATAGGCATGTGAATGGCGCGCGGTGTATGTGGTTAGGTTTTTGGTCAAATTCAGCTCTTTGGCGATTTGCTTTAGGCCAATGTTGATGCGTCGAACAAACTCTTGGGTGTGCTTGTGCTGTTCTTCGGCGGTTTGGTTCGCGTCAATGATGGAAAACACATAGTTTTCAGGCTGAGAAACATCCACGCCTCTTCTTTGAATGACTTCGGTGATGTGCGGATGAATCACCGCGGTGATTTGAACTTGGTTGGATTTGTTGGCACGTTCGGTTTTTTTGCGGACAAATTGAATCACACCTTCCTTCCAATCGATGTCTTTCCATTTAAGGTGCACAATGTCCTTGATGTTGCAGCCGTTGGCGTAGTAGGAGAAGAGCCAAAAGTC
>DFSJ01000123.1 GCA_002378585.1 Flavobacteriaceae bacterium UBA3440
GTGACCTCGACAGGATTCAAACCTGTAACCTTCTGAGCCGTAATCAGATGCGCTATTCAGTTGCGCCACGAGGCCGTTAGCTTAATAAAGCGGGTGCAAATATAGAGTAAATATTCGTGTTTTACAAAAATTAAAGGAGGCCTGTAAGCTAATTTTTGGGGCTTTTGGAATTGCTAGCTTCCAAGGCTCTGGAAGTCACGTAATAGCGATAGCCGATGAGCAGGATTTGCCAGCGAGAAGCTTTGGCTAGATCAACACGTCTTTTAGTCAGACTGGGTAAAATCAGTTTGTTGGCTTTGGCCAAAAGGGGAAACATCCAATTCATGGACGCAAGATAAATACCTTCACTTATCTTTGGATTAAAATTTAGTAAAATCATGGATTATTTGTTTTTGGTCGTGGGACTTTTGGTATTGGTGGCGGGTGGTGATTGGTTGTTAAAGTCCGCAGTCGCTCTTTCACTAAGGCTGCGGGTGCCCAAGATAGTCATCGGCCTTACGGTGGTCTCGTTTGCTACCTCTGCCCCCGAATTAATCGTGAGTGTTAAATCAGCCTTAGACGGTTTTCCTGATTTAGCGGTGGCCAATGTGGTGGGCTCGAACATCGCTAACCTGGGCTTGGTATTGGGCATTACTCTGATGTTGGGAAGTATCGAAGTCACCCGCAGTTTTTACAAGACGGACTGGCCGGTGATGATGTTTGCTTCCTTGTTGTTGTTTGGCACTTCAGTTTTTGATGGTCAGATCAGTTCAGCAGAAGGTTGGATGTTTTTTGGTTTGTTAGGGCTTTTTGTTTGGTACATTGTCAAATTTCAGAAGACTGCGGTGGTGGATGAATTGCCGGAGGATGATTTGCCGCTTTCCTTATCTAAAACATGGGGTTATCTGCTGATCGGTGGAGTAGCCCTTTGGGGGGGATCAGAGCTCTTGGTGCAGTCATCGGTTTCCATAGCTACTGCTTTGGGGGTTTCGGATCGAATTATTGGGATCACAGTGGTCTCTGTGGGTACGAGCATACCTGAGTTAGCCGCTTCAGTGATTGCTGTATTGAAGAAAGAAAAGGCGATTTCTTTGGGAAATCTTTTGGGTTCCAACATATTTAATGTTTTTGCCGTTTTGGGAATCACCGCGATCATCACGCCGATACAAATTGTCGATCGGGGTTTGGTGGATCAAGATATGATTTGGATGTTGGCGTTTGCCTTAGTGGTACTGCCCTTGGTGTTTTTGCCCAAGGGGCTCAGGCTCAATTGGCGAGACGGTTTGGTGTTGTTGGGGATGTACGGTGCCTTTTTATACCAAACACTCGGATAGGAGCAAAAAAAAACACCGCCGAAGCGGTGTTTTGCCATAGAGTTCATCGGGATTAAATCTTAGCAGACTTAACCGTTTTGATGATGCGTGAGGCCACTTTGTAGGGGTCAGCGTTAGACGCAGGTCTTCTGTCTTCCAAATAACCTTTCCAGCCGTGCTCCACAGCGTAAAGCGGAATACGGATCGATGCTCCGCGGTCAGAAATACCGTACTTGAAGTCGTGGATAGAGGCAGTTTCGTGTTTACCAGTAAGACGTTGGTCGTTGAATTCACCGTAAACGGAAATGTGTTCTGCTGTTACTGGTCTGAATGCTTCGCAAATAGCTTCAAAAGTTTTGCGGTCTCCACAAGTTCTGAGTGTGGTGTTAGAGAAGTTAGCGTGCATACCAGAACCATTCCAGTCACCTTTGATCGGTTTTGGGTGGTACTCAATATAGAAGCCGTACTCTTCAGTCAAACGATCGAGCAGGTAACGCGCAATCCAAATTTCATCTCCAGCTTTCTTGGCTCCTTTGGCAAATAATTGGAATTCCCATTGACCGCAAGCTACTTCTTGATTGATCCCTTCAAAGTTTAGTCCGGTTGCGATACACAAATCAGCATGGCGCTCTACCAGCTCGCGACCGTGGGTGTTTTTACCACCTACTGAGCAGTAATACAAACCTTGTGGTCCAGGATATCCACCAACGGGGAAGCCAAGTGGCAACAAAGTTTGGGTGTCCATGATGAAGTATTCTTGTTCAAAACCAAACCAGAAATCATCGTTATCGTCATCGATCGTTGCTCTAGCGTTGGATTCGTGTGGTGTTCCATCAGCATTGTATACCTCATTCATCACTAACCAACCATTATCGCGGGCTGGATCAGGATATACAGCTACAGGTCTTAGGATACAGTCAGAGGAACCACCTTCTGCTTGTTTGGTCGAACTTCCGTCAAAAGACCAGTCTTTTAAGTCTTCTAATTTTCCGCTGAAGTCATCGACTACTTTGGTTTTACTTCTTAAGTTAGCGGTAGGAAAATAACCGTCCAACCAGAGGTATTCTAATTTTGATTTGGCCATGGTAGGGTGTTTTAGGTTTATTGCGGGTCAAAAATATAAATTTTAGCTCATCCTGGCTGAAGTTTGTGGGGGTATTTATTAAAAATTGCCCCATATTTTTCAACACCCCTCCTTTGATAGGGGGTATTTTGTGAAAAACATATTTTTTTGTGTTTATTTTGTAGAATTAATCATTTAGCCATGTCGCAGAACAATCATCCTCTAAACTCACTTACTTCATCGGCACTAGATGGGGTGCGAAGATCTTCTTATTTCGGCGATCGCGTATTTGGTCAACAGCCTATGTTGCAGTACTTAACCAAAGACGCACTCGAGGCAGTTCAGTCTGCAGTGGTGTCAGGATCTAAAATCGATCGCAAAATAGCCGATCAAGTAGCCGAGGGAATGAAAACCTGGGCGATTGAGCGAGGTGCTACTCACTACACCCATTGGTTTCAACCGCTTACCGGGGCCACTGCTGAAAAACACGATGCGTTTTTTGATTTAACATCTAGTGGCCAACCTTTAGAGCGATTTGGCGGTGGGCAGTTGGTGCAGCAAGAGCCAGATGCGTCTAGTTTTCCCAGTGGAGGAATACGCAATACTTTTGAAGCTAGGGGATATACGGCTTGGGATCCAAGTTCTCCAGCTTTTATCTACGAATCCACCTTGTGTATTCCGACCATATTTGTCTCCTACACCGGAGAAGCTTTGGACAACAAAGCACCTTTGCTCCGGGCATTAAATGCGGTGGATGAGGCGGCTACCGAAGTGGCGCGTTATTTTGATAAGTCAGTAAATAAGGTATACGCTACCTTGGGATGGGAGCAGGAGTATTTTTTGGTGGATAAAGCCCTGGCGCAAACCCGTATCGACTTGATGTCTGCGGGGCGTACCTTGATCGGTCAGGCCTCTGCTAAAGGACAACAATTAGATGATCATTATTTTGGCGTGATCCATTCCAGGGTTTTGGCCTTTATGAATGACCTGGAGATCGAGTGCATGCATTTGGGTATTCCTGTGAAGACCCGTCACAACGAGGTGGCCCCTAATCAGTTTGAGTTAGCTCCAGTTTTTGAGGAGGCCAATCTGGCCGTGGACCACAACCTATTGTTGATGGATGTTATGGAAAAGATGGCGGACCGCCATCAGTTTAAGGTGTTGTTCCACGAAAAACCATTTGCCGGAATCAATGGCTCGGGTAAGCACAACAACTGGTCGCTGTCTACCGATACCGGAGTGAATCTACTCAGTCCAGGGTCTACACCGATGAAAAACCTCCAGTTTTTGACCTTTTTCATCAATACCATTAAAGCGGTGGATACCTATGAGTCTTTGCTCAGGGCTTCAATTAGCTCCCAGAGCAACGACCAGAGGCTAGGTGGTCACGAGGCGCCGCCTACTATTTTTTCTGTCTTTATCGGCGATCAACTCAGTGCTGTATTGGATGAATTGGAAGGCGTTTCTCTAGGCAAATTATCCCCTGAAGAAAAGACGGAACTCAAACTTAATGTAGTGGGTAAAATTCCGGAAATCCTTCGGGACAATACGGACAGAAATAGAACCTCGCCCTTTGCATTTACCGGCAATAAGTTTGAGATGAGGGGGGTTGGTGCTAAAGCCAACTGCGCTAAACCGATGACGGCCCTCAATACCGTTGTGGCCGATCAGTTGCAGTGCTTTAAAAAAGAGGTGGACGATTTAATCGATAAAAAGAAACTAAAAAAGGACGAAGCTATATTTAATGTGCTTAGGGAGTACATCAAAACCTCCAAACGAATTCGTTTTGAAGGAGATGGTTATGGTCAAGCTTGGATTGACGAGGCGTTAAAAAGGGGATTGAGCAATGCTCGCCATACGCCTGAGGCCCTTGAAGTGCTTGACAGTGATTTAGTGATCGGTCTTTTTGAGCGCACCAAAGTGTTGAGCAAAACGGAGCTTAAAGCCCGACATCAAGTGGAATTGGAGGCCTATGTACTCCATACCCAAATAGAGGGGCGAATCTTGGATGAGTTGGTATATACCCAGATTATTCCTGGAACCATAGATTATCTGAATGTTTTGGGAACCCGGGTGATGCAGGATCAGACTATTTATGGGGTGGAGCAAGCTAAATCACACACAGCACAAGGTTTATTGACCACCATAAACGATCATTTGTTTCAACTCAAGGCAGAAACCGATCAGATGATTGAAGCGCGAAAAAAAGCCAATGTGTTGTCTGATGTTTCTGCCAAGGCTCATGCGTATGCCCAAGATATTGCCCCTAGATTTGAACGCATTCGCTTGCACGCAGATAAGTTGGAACGCTTTGTGGCAGAGGCGCATTGGCCATTGACCAAATACAGGCAGCTTTTGTTCTTGAAATAGGTTGTTTTTAGGGCATTTGCCTTATTTTTGTGCAAAATTTATTCATGACTCAATCAGCAAGCGACAGGTATCACCAGCGGGGTGTTTCAGCCACGAAAGATGAGGTGCACCAAGCCATTGCGCAAATAGATAAGGGCTTGTTTCCCCAGGCTTTTTGCAAAATTGTTCCGGATTACCTCACTGGTGATGATGATTATTGTTTGGTGATGCATGCGGATGGAGCGGG
>DFSJ01000079.1:0-132 GCA_002378585.1 Flavobacteriaceae bacterium UBA3440
ATACGGGCTACGGAGAGGCCACGTCCAATCCGTACTACCAAAGCTCCATAGCCCAAATGTCGGAACAGATCAACGCGATTAAACCGCTGATCGAGTCTTGGGATGGGCAGGATATAGACTGGTTTGACCAGA
>DFSJ01000079.1:415-2367 GCA_002378585.1 Flavobacteriaceae bacterium UBA3440
ATGTTGCAGCGCAGTGAATTGGGTTCATTTGCCCGATGCGCCCTCGACCTGGCCGCCCATGATCTTTGGGGCAAAATGCGCGGAGCACCGCTTTGGCAGCTGTGGGGGACGTCTATAGATCAATACCCTACCACCAACTATACCATCGGTATTGATGAAGTTCCGGTAATGCTGGCCAAGATGGCAGAAAAACCATGGCCGATTTATAAAATTAAACTCGGAACTGATCACGATATCGATATTGTCCGCGCCTTGCGCGCCCATAGTGATGCGGTTTTCCGCGTAGATGCCAACTGCGCTTGGACGCCTGAGCAAACTGTGGAAAACGCCCAACTGTTGAAAGATCTTGGGGTGCAGTTTATCGAACAACCCCTTCCTGCAGAGGATTGGTCAGGCATGAGTTACGTGAGGGCTCACAGTGTTCTTCCCATAATGGCCGATGAATCATGTTTGGTTGAGTCTGACGTGGCGCGTTGTGCCGAATACTTTCACGGGATCAACATCAAGTTGACTAAGTGCGGTGGTTTAGCGCCCGCTAGAAGGATGATTGATCAAGCCAAAAAAAGAGGACTTCAATTGATGGTGGGGTGCATGACTGAGTCCACTGTGGGGATTTCAGCTATTGCCCAGTTATTGCCCCAATTGGATTATGTGGATATGGATGGAGCCCTATTGCTGGCTAGCGATATTGCCCAAGGTGTATTCATTGACGACCAGGCCCAGGTGCATTGGCCTGAGTTAGGGGGTAGTGGTGTAGTGCTCTTGGCAGATAAAAAGTAAACCATGGAGCCACTTCACATCGATACGGCTTTAGGACCAATCATGGATACCCCATCGGGTGTTCAGCGCTACTTTGGGGGTACAGATTATTTGGGGTTATCGAGAAATAAAAGATTCCGCTCATTGATGCTTCAGGGCATCCAGCGCTTTGGCGTTCATATGGGCTCCTCTCGTCAGTCTAATGTGCGGCTTTCCATTTATCAAAAAGCGGAAAAAATACTGGCCGATTTAGCCGGGAGTCAAGCAGCAAGTCTCACTTCATCAGGTATGCTGGCTGGACAGTGGGTCAGTCAGTATTTCAACACCGAACAGTACATTCATTTTTATGCACCCTATGTGCATTCAGCCTTGATCACCCGAGCAAACCAATCCAGGTATCCGGATTGGACATCGTTGATCAAAGACCTAAATCACGCTATATCTCAAAACCCGCAACAAACTCCGGTGTTGTTTTTGGATACCATAGATTTTCATGGGTTGGGCTATCCTCACTACGCGCTACTTCAGGGATTACCCCTAAGCCAAATTATTTTGGTCGCAGACGATGCGCACGGAATAGGCATTACGGGTCAACAAGGGGGTGGGTCCTATGCAGCTCTTGCGGCGCTCAATCCCAAAGAACTGATCGTCACCGCATCGCTGGGGAAGTCACTGGGGTTAGGTGCAGGGGCTGTCTGGACCTCCCAGGCCCAGATGGACGCGCTGCGTCAACACCCCCTTTGGGGAGGTGCCAGTCCTTGTAGTCCAGGGTACGCTTATGTTCTGGTAAAAGCTAAGCGCATCTACAGAGCACAATTAAAGAAATTAGTGCGCCATGTGGCTTGGATGGAAAAACACTGGCCGGCAGGTTGTCCGAAAAGACAACACCCAGGCCACCCGGCTTTTGAATGCGATACCCCAGGGGTGGGCGCGCATCTGCGTACCCACCGCATCATCCCTACAGAATTTCCCTACCCTACACCCCAAAGCCCACTGCTGACCAGAATGGTGGTTACCGCGGCTCACAGCAAAAAGGATTTAAAGGCCTTGAGAAAAGCATTGATTCTTTGGGTAAAGAAACAGGATTAAGCTATGGAAATGCTCAAAAAAAGTCTACTGGTCAGTTTGTGTTTGCTGGTTTTTGTCCAGGTTATGCCTGCCCAACATCTTGTAGCATCCCGTTTGGATTCCCT
>DFSJ01000079.1:2677-8618 GCA_002378585.1 Flavobacteriaceae bacterium UBA3440
AAATCTTATGGATACCACACCTATGATTCTATCACAGCGGTAAACAATCAACACCTGTACGATTTAGCTTCTTTAACCAAGGTCTTGGCGGGTACCCTGTCGGTGATGGGATGGACAGCCCAGGGTTTCATGGATCCAGACGACAGTGTTGGCGTTCACTTCCCAGCACTGAAAAACACCTCAAAAGGCAAGCAAACCCTGAGAGAGGTAATGGCCCATCAAGCGGGTTGGTTGCCCTATATCAGTCACCAAAACACCGTTTTTACCTCCAGGGGTAGACCTAAATCAAGGACAATATCCCCAAAGCCGAGCAAAAGGTATCCTTACCCAGTGGATACAGAGTGGTATGTGCACAAAAATTACCCCAAGAAAATTGCGAAACGTATCGCCCGAACCCCAGTAGTGGATCCTGGAACGTACAAATATTCTGGGCTTTTGTTTTTTTTGTTGCCTGACTGGTCTGAACGAGTTTTGCGAAAACCATGGGCACCGTATGTACAGGATGAATTCTATCTGCCGATTGGGGCGGACCGGTTGACATTTCGTCCATTAGAGCGTTTTAAACCCCAGGAAATTGTGCCCACTGAAGTGGACACCTTGTTTAGAAAAAAGCTAGTTCACGGTACCGTGCACGACGAAGCAGCCTCGATGATGGGGGGAGTTTCAGGCAATGCCGGTTTGTTTGGCAATGCGCACTCAGTGGCCCAGGTGGCTCATTTATTGCTAGCTAGAGGAAGCTTCAAGTCAACGTCTATGTTACCAGCTGATTTGGTAGATCGATTTACTGCCCAAGCATACCCAGGTACCAATAACAGACGGGGTATTGGATTTGACAAGCCGGAAGACAATTACCCATCCTCCCAATTATCCCCTGAAAGTTATGGGCATACTGGTTTTACCGGTACCTTTTTTTGGGTGGATCCAAAAAATGATTTTGTCGTAGTGTTGCTCACCAATAGGGTATATCCCTCAAGGTCACAGCAAGGGTTATACGACCTGGGTATTCGCCGAAAGATCATCGACGTGGTCCTCGCTAACCCCGATCAGACGATCCCTGTTGAAGCACATAAAACTGATAAGGCGCAAAGGTGAGTTGACCTTCGTTGGATAGGTTTACCGTTTTGCCCGTCCACAGATCCAGTGTTTTTTGGGGGATCGAACGCCCGCTTAGGGTCACCGTTTTGGATTGACCACCGTAGTGAAACAGTGCGTGTATGGACCCGCGTGACATCCCGATGACTGAGGGGTGATCAGTAGGCCACCACTGGACATTATTGGTGTCTGCAAAAATATCATGGGCCTTTCTCAAGGCGATCAGTTTTTGATGGAGGGCAAAAATACGCCCTTCCACACTGGCTTGATCAGCTCTTTTTTTTCTTTTTTCAGCGCTGATGATCGGGCGGTGGACCCATCGATTGTCATAGCTTTTGGACGGGTCATCTTGGAAAGAATAATCATTGATATGACCTAGTTCGTCTCCGTAATACAACATGGGGATCCCACCGAGCAGCAGGCATTGCGCTTGCATCAATGCAATTCGAGCTATGGCCCGTTCGAGGGCTGTAGTATCGTCGAGCTCAAGCGCTTTTTCTACACCGCATAGCGAGGCCAATGTTCCCGAAATACGCGCGTCGTTCGTCTTTGGATTGACCCCAAAAAGCATCCCCTTGGCTGGACTATCCGGGTGTTGACCGGACCAGTAATCCTTGAGAAAAGCTCTGTGCAGATAGGGCGTAAAACCTGCTTGCTCAATGTATTTGTCCTCAAATCCAAATCCGATATCATCGTGGCAACGGGTGTAATTTAACCAAGTTGTTCCCAGTGGTTTGCGGCTGATAATCGCTTGGTTGAGCCATAAATTTCTTGTGTCGCCGGTGGCCAATGCATCCCATTGCAAAGCCATCTGTGCCGCGTTATACGCTAAATCGCATTCTCTTCCCTGCATCAATCCATGGCCAAAGAAATCCATGATTTGTTCCGGGGCCAATATGGCCTCCCCCAAAATAGCCATACCTGGTGTAGCCACGCGAACGGCAGATTTGATCAACTGCAACAACAGATGCGCTTGGGGCAGATTTTGGCAGGTGGTGCCCATTTGTTTCCAGATAAATGCAGGAGCGTCAATACGCAGTATATCCACCCCTAAGTTTCCATAGTACAGAATGTGTTCTACCATGGCGTTTAACACCTGGGGATTGCTAAAGTTGAGGTCCCATTGGTAGTGGTGAAAGACAGTCATCACCCAAGCATTCATCTCGGAGTTGAAGGTAAAGCTCCCTGGTGCGCTTTCAGGAAACACTTCAGGCATCGTGGCTTCCATTTGATCCGGTATCGATCGATCAGCGTAGGTATAATAAAATGACTGATAAAACGGATCCCCTTCTTTAGCTTTTATAGCCCAAGGATGTTGATCTGAGGTGTGGTTCACCACGATATCCGTCATCAAATACATGCCTCTTTTCAGCAATTCCGCTTGGAGATCTGCCAGATCTTTGTTGGAGCCAAATCTAGGGTCAACACTTCGGTAATCCGATACGGCATAACCCCCATCCGACGCCTCAGCAGGACTTTTCATCACGGGTAATAAGTGCAGCGCATTTACCCCCAATTCTTCCAGGTAATCCAATTGTTTCACGAGACCTTTCAAATCGCCGCCAAAGCGATCGACATACAAGCTCATGCCCACTAGATTTTGGTCAGTAATCCATGCGTCTTTTATAGCTTTTTGAGCATCCCTAGACTTAAGCGCCTTAGATCTGGACGAATAAGCTTGAGCGATTCCTCGGATGAATGCTCTGTAGGTAGTTTCTGTGTTGGGCTGATGCCCATAGATTTGAAAAAACAAATCGTGTAAGGTATGGGCTTCAGCCATGAGGCGGTTCCAAAAAGGACGGTCAGCAGCTTGGGTTTTAATGCCGTCTTCACTGCACCACTGGGTGAGCTGGTCGAGGTGGTTGAGGTTCATCAGTTGAGTTTGAAGCAGTAAAAATAGAGACTACTGGGCTTTGTTAGCTTTAGGCATTTAAAAAATCACAAAATTTTTGAGTAGATCGATTAAACCCTGAGCGTGTAAAGTGTTCTAAACACTTATATTTAACCCGTCTTACATCATTAATTTTTTTCCATGGAACTCAACAACAGAGAAATCAGCAACAAAGTCCGTGTCATTCACCGCTATTTGGGCTTCTTTTTAACCGGTATTATGGCTATGTACGCCATCAGTGGAATGACCCTGATCTTTAGGCAGACTGAATTTCTCAAAAAGGAAGTCGTGGAAACCCGTCAATTGCCCGTTGGTCTTGCCCCGGAGGAATTGGCCCCTGAACTTAAAATGAAGGTTGAGTTTCAGCTCATCGAAGGTGATGTGTACACCTTTGGACAAAGCACGTATGACGCCAAAACGGGTATCGCAACCATCAAGGAGAAGCGTTTGCCCTATCTATTGGATAAAATGACCAAGGTGCACAAGGCGACCCATAAAAGCCCGCTATATTTTATGAACCTGTTTTTTGGGTTGAGCTTGTTGTTTTTTGTGATTTCCACTTTTTGGATGTTTTTGCCCAGCACCTCAGTGTTTAAAAAAGGCATGTATTTTGCTTTGGGCGGGGTAGTGCTATTTTTGATCATGATTCTCGTGTAATGAGGCATTTGGGTTTTTGTTATCTTTAACCAAAACCCACATCGATGAAAAAATATTGGCTATTGATATTTGCGTTGGGTCCATTGGTTTGGGCCCAACCTGTTTTAAGTGAACGGGAACAAGCACGTGTAAAGGATGAGCTCCTGGGAGAGCGCTTAACTCAGTTGCTGCCTGAGTTAATGGATCGAACCGGTATCGATTTGTGGGTGATGATCACCCGAGAGTACAACGAAGATCCCGTAGTAAAAACCTTGTTGCCAGCTACCTGGCTCAATGCGCGTAGGCGTACCATGATTTTGTTTTATCGGGATGCAGACACCCAAACCATGGATCGTTTGGCTGTGGCTCGCTATGCCTTCGGCCCCCATATAGCCTCTGCTTGGGACGCTGAAAAACAGCCTGATCAGTGGAAGCGTTTGGTGGAGTTGATCTCAGAGCGCAACCCCAAAAAAATAGGGATCAATGTATCGGAAGATTTTAATATCGCAGATGGTCTCGACCATACAGATTATGCATTACTCATGGATTATTTGCCGGAGGAACTGCGCGCCAAGGTCGTATCAGCACAACCCTTGGCGACTGCGTGGATCGAAACCAGGACTGAGCGAGAGATGCAGATCTACACCCTATTGTCCGATTTGACCCATAAAATAATAGCTCAGGCTTTTTCCGAACAGGTGATTACCCCAGGCATCACGACAACAACTGATGTGGAGTGGTGGTTTCGCGAAGAATTAACCCGCTTGGGTCTTGAAACTTGGTTTCACCCATCGGTAGATGTACAACGAACTGAAGATGCATTGGGGGATCATTTATACTCATTTGCCAACAGACCGGAACATCAAGTCATTCAGCACGGTGATTTACTCCATTGTGATTTTGGAATTACCTATTTAGGGTTGAACACAGATTGTCAGGAACTGGCTTACGTGCTTCGACCAGGAGAAACGGCCCCACCTAATTTTTTGACTCAAGCATTGGCCCAAGGGAATCAGTTACAAGACTTCTTGACCGATGAGTTTAAGACGGGCCGCACGGGTAATGAAATCTTGGCTCAGGCCCTTAAAAACGCAAAAAAATCAGGGTTAAGGCCCTCGATTTACACCCATCCACTGGGCAGTTATGGCCACTCCTCAGGACCAACTATTGGGATGTGGGATCAACAGAACGGTGTTCCAGGTGCTGGAGATTATCCATTGTTTCCCCGTACGGTGTATGCCATCGAACTAAATACTACGGTGTTTATTCCTCAGTGGAAGAGGGATATACGCATTATGCTGGAGGAGCCTGGTTACTTTGGACCAGAAGGGTTTAGATATGTCCACGGGAGACAAACCCAGTTACTCACCATACCTAGGGTACAGGAGCACCAAGGGTATTGATGGAACTCATCAATACCCTGTTTATGCTTCCTTCTTGAGTTTAGTCTACGTGTTTTCCTCCGTCTCGATATAGACAGCAGGCGGGAAGTTTTTCATAAACTTCCTTAGGTGCTTTCTGATTCTTGGTGTCATGACCTGCCGCAGCAATGGCTTTTTCAACTTGGGCTAGGTCAGCCTTAAGCGGGTCGTAAATCAGGGTGAGTTGATCGCTGGGAATATCCCATGCTGCCCATTTAACCCCTTTTACACCTAGGGTTGCTTTGACAATTCTCTTTTGACAAAGCGAACAATTTCCTTTAACCTCAAGGGTTGTTTTTTGTGGCTTTTGTGCATACAGACCTGTGGTGGCGAGCAGCGAAAGCAGGAAGATAATTTTTTTCATAGCGTGATTATTTTAGGTTAAAGTAACGTCCAACGCATACCGATGTACCCCATGCGTCCAAATATGGGCGCGTAGATCTGAGCCGCGTCAAATCGGTCGTTGTAGGGTTCACTTGCAGCGATGATGGGATTGTCTTGGGTAAAGTTAGTCGCATTTTCTACGCCCATGTACACCTCTAGTGTTTTGCTAAACGCTTTGGTGAGTTGGCTGTTGACTAGGTGATAGCTTGGGGCATATCCTCCGTAGGGGTTGCGGACATTGGCCACTAGACGCTGACTGCCCACGCCGTGATAAGTGGCGTCCCATCGCCATTGTGCCCCAGCAGCATCTGGAGTACTCTGATAGCTCAATTGGGCAAAGGCTCTTTTTCTGGGCTGAAGCGGGCGTTGTAATAAATTACCGTCGTAGGTGGTTTTTACGTCATCCAATTTATAGGCCAAGCGCACTTCCCAATGCGTGGGGATATCAATTTCTAGCGAGGCCAATGCACTGTTGGCATAACTTTCCCCCTGAAGCGGTTGAAAGGAAAGTCGCTGA
>DFSJ01000118.1 GCA_002378585.1 Flavobacteriaceae bacterium UBA3440
CTACCAACTGAGCTAAGGTACCGAGCGCCGAAGCGGATGCAAATATAAAGGAAATTTAGGATTAGCAAACAATTTGTGTAAAAAGAAAAGGAGAGTGGGGGAGATTTGCCATATTTGCGTGTGCATTGTACCGTAGATATAGGGAATACCCGGATTAAGGTAGGTTTGTTTGACGCTCAGGGTCAGGGAGTTGCGTTTGCGACTTTTCGGACTGAGGGGTTTACATCGGAATTTGCCTTGTGGGCGGGTGATTACCGTGAGGTACGTGAGGTGGTGGTGTCCTCGGTGGCTGGTGTCATTGATGCTTCGTATTGGGGTCAGGTGTTTCCTCAGGCAGGTCTGTGGTTTATGGAGGATCTGTTGATGCCTTTTGACTCGACGTATGGTCCTGGTTTAGGGGCTGACCGTCGGGCGGTATTGGCCGCGGCATGGTCACTGTATCCTCAGCAGCATTGTTTGGTGGTGGATGCGGGAAGCTGCGTGACCTATGATTTGCTGTCTGCACAGGGAACCCATCTGGGCGGAGGAATTGCTCCAGGACTGCAGATGCGCTTGGATGCGATGCATCGCGGTACGGCTCGTCTGCCTAAGTTGACTTTTGAGGCGGCTGATTCTTTACTGGGATTAGATACTCAGAGCTGCATGAATACGGGGGCTGCTTCGGGGATGGTTTTTGAAATTGAAGGTTGGTATGAAGCCTTGAGCGAGCAATACGGTGATTTAACACTTATTTTAACAGGGGGAGATGCTGAATTTTTGTCTGTGCGTGTAAAAAAAGCCATCTTTGCCGAACCTTATTTTTTGTTGCAGGGCCTCAATGCTTTGCTGGAATACCAAAAGTCACTATGAATAAATACTTATTGTTGTTTTGTGCATTGGCCTGGGCAGGAACTTCTTGGTCTCAGCAGTCCACAGTATCACCTTACTCTTTTTTTGGCTTTGGTCAACAACAACGCGTCAGCACTGCGGAAAATGAGGCGATGGGGGGAATTACGCTCTATGGAGATTCAATACACGGGGCCTTGAATAACCCCGCTTCACTGGGTAAACTCAAACTCACCGTGTACAGTTTAGGGCTTTCTCGCACCCAATCTGATCTTGCTTCTGATCTAGGTAGTCAATCAGGGTCCTCTACGCGTTTGTCTTATTTGGGCATTGCTTTTCCCATCACCCCAAAAGCTTCTTTTGGTTTTGGGGTAGTTCCTTACGCAGCTATGGATTACAACCTCTTCTCTGAGTCTGAAGATAGTGAGGGGGTGACCAGCAAAAATTTATTTCAAGGAACCGGGGATTGGAGCCGTATGTATTTTTCTGGCGGATGGAATCTAAATAAATACCTTTCTGTAGGTGCTTCGATGAACGCACATTTCGGATATGTGGAAAAGCAGCGCATTCAATCGCTTGACGCACTCATATTGGGAACCTTTGAACGCAAATTTTCCAGAATACGCGGAATTGGATGGACTTTAGCCGCCAATGCGGAGCTTCCTTTGAGTTCTTCGCTCACTTTGTTCGGAACGGCTCAATTACAAACCGAGGCGTCATTGACTTCAGAGAATACATTAGAACTAGGATCAATTGTCATGTCTTCCAACCAGAAAGTAGAGGTCGAGGAGGTTGATTTGAGTGGGTCAGGTATGGTTGAAACGGATCTTGTGTTGCCTACGGTGACTCGTTTGGGGATAGGTCTAGGCAAAGACATGAGTTGGTTATTGTCTGCTGAATATGAAATGCAGGACATGGGTGCGTTGCAAAGCGAGTTTTTAACCCAAAGCCAAGTTCAGTATACCCAAGCATCTACCTGGAGAATCGGCGGGTACTGGGTACCTTCGTTTGATACATTTGCCAAATATCGACAGCGGATTACCTACCGCTTTGGAGGGTACTTAACCGAAACGGGGATGATTGTTCAAAATCAACCCATCGAAGAGTCTGGCATTACTTTTGGTGTAGGTTTACCATTGAGCGGCACTTTTTCTAACCTGAATCTAAATGTAGGCGCAGGGAAAAGAGGTACCACCCAAGGAGGTCTGATCGAGGAGCAATTCGTGAAATTTTCACTTGGGCTCTCCCTAAATGACCGTTGGTTTGTCAAGAGAAAAATAAATTAATTATTTTAGCCCCTTTCTAAACGATTAAACTAAGGAATTATGAAGCAGTTATTCGCGATGTTGGCCGCCGTAGGTCTGATGAGCACTTCAGTGATGGCTCAGGCCTCTCAAGAGGAGTGTATGACCAACTTGTCTATCTTTTCAGAGTACGTGAAAGTGAAGAATTTTGATGCTGCCTATGAGCCATGGAAGCAGGTGTATGAAAATTGCCCAGAGCTTAACTACGCTACTTTTTCCTATGGAGAACGCATTCTAAACTACCGAATTGATAAGGCAACTGGTGCAGCTAAAGAAGCTGAGGTAAAAGATTTGTTAGATCTAGTGGCTAAAACCCGCACTTATTTTCCAGATCGCGCTACACTGGCTGGTGTTTTGATTGATGAGGCCATCATCAAATCGGATAACAAAATGGGGTCAGACCTAGAGGTCTTTCAACTATTGGACCGTGCGGTGAATGAAGATGGCGCTAATTTTAAGAACCCTAAAGCGATCTACTTATACTTCTCTGTTTTGGTTGATTTGAATGCTGCTGGACAGAAGGATTTGGACGAGGTATTTGCCGCTTATGACGTGGTTAAAGAGAAAATCGATGAGGAGTTTGCTTCTTTGAATAAAACAGCTGCGTCTTTGTCAGACAAACAGGATTCTGGGACAGCGCTTACCTCTAGAGAGGAGCGTATGTTGCAAGTGGCTGAAAACAACTCTAAAGTATTTAACCAAATCTCTGAGAGCATTGATGTGAAGCTAGGTAACTTAGCTAACTGCGATAACTTGATCCCTTTATACCAAAGAAATTTCGCTGCTAAAAAAGGCGATATCCGTTGGGTTAAAGGTGCGGTAAGCCGCATGTTTGCTAAAGAATGTACAGATGATCCACTTTTTGTGAAATTGGTAGAGGCGCAAAACGCCTTGGATCCTTCAGCGGATGCCTATTTCTACTTAGGTATGTTGAAGCAAAAGCAAGGAAACAACAATGGAGCCGTTGCTGACTTTAACAAGGCTGTTGAGATGGAAGGCGATGCGAAAAAACGCAGCGCTATTTTCTACAAAGTAGCTACTACCTACGAAAAGTCTTCTAAGATCAACGCACGCAATTATGCCCAAAAAGCGATTGCTGAAGATTCTTCGAATGGACGCGCTTATTTGTTGATTGCTCGTTTGTATGCCAATTCAGCGGATGATTGTGGAAAAACCACTTTCGAAAAGCGCGCCATTTATTGGAAAGCAGCTGAGATGGCCGCCAAAGCCGGAAAGGTGGACTTGTCGATTAAAAACATCGCCAACCGCACTCTGGAAAGCTACAATGCTAAAGCGCCATCAAAGACCGATATATTTGAATCTGGACTTGCTGGTCAAACCATCAGCTTCGACTGTTGGGTGGGCGGTAGTGTTCGCGTCCCTTCCATCTAATGAGGGGTCGACCACATAAGGTACAAAGCTTTGCCACAACTGTAGTTGTGGCATTCTTTTTTGTGGCTTGTGGCGGGCATGTGCCTGAGGTGATGGAGACGTCAGGGGATTTGCCTGCGCTGTTGCCCCAAGGTATTGCCGATTCATTTTCCCTAAACTACTATGAATTGCCGGTCGATAGCCTCGAAGCGCCTTCGTACACCAAGAATGCTCAGCATTTGGCTACCTTGGAAAGTCCACGGTCTTTGGACTACGATCATTTAGCGTTTCCCTTTAAAAAATTTCCTTCTGGTGTAGTGCTCACCGTCTTTGATGCTCAAGGACAGTCTACCCGCATTACGGCCGATCAGGCAGAGGTGTTTTCCCGAACTAGTTTGGTCAACCTAAAGGGTTCTGTGCACATAGACATGCCCGATGGCAAACGACTGGAAACCGATCAGCTCTACTGGGACCGAAAAGAAAATTGGATTTTTACCGATGGTTCGTTTGTCTTCACCAATCCTGAGGACCAGACGGTGATGTACGGTACGGGTCTGGATTTAAAACGGGATTTTACGTACTTTAACGCCCAGAAAACCTCTGGATTTTTATCCATAAAACAAGACTGATGATCAAGATATTGCGCTTTACTGAATACCTGTATCTGCTAGTGGCTATCATGGCTGCCTATAAAATCATAACTACATGGGGACAGCCCGACCAACCTCTAGCCCTGATGGGTGTGTTTTTGTTGGTGTCTGTGGGGATGTTCTTTTTTCGAAGAAATTACCGCAAAAAATTCGAACAACGTCAGCGCGACAACAATCCTTCCTAATTGGACTACGCCGTACTTGTCATTATTGTTTCACTGATTTTTTCCGCCTTTTTTTCCGGAATGGAGATCGCTTATATCTCCTCCAACAAGATCCATATTGAGATCGAAAAAAAGCAGAAAGGCGTACTTGCCGATACGTTAAAACGTTTAACTGAACGTCCCTCAAAGTTTATTGCCGCTATGTTGATCGGCAACAACATCGCTTTGGTGGTGTATGGGTTTTACATGGGAGATCTGTTGGTGGAGTGGTTTGCCCAGTGGCCGACTCAGTGGCCCCTGTTGCGCTGGATGGTGGAAGAGGGCGCTTTGGTGACCCAAACCATTATTTCCACGCTGGTTATTTTGGTGACCGCCGAGTTTTTACCCAAGGTGCTTTTTCAGATTTACGCCAATACCTTGATAAAGACTTTAGCGATACCTGCCTTTGTGTTTTATCAGTTGTTTTCACTGTTTTCCACGTTTGTGATTAAAATCTCAGATGGCATTTTGCGTTTGTTTTTTAACACTAAAGGCGATGAAGTTCAGATTGCCTTTTCCAAGGTAGAGCTCGAAGACTACATCCAAGAGCATATGGATCAGGTAGAAGACCAAGATGATGTGGATACCGAAATTCAGATTTTTCAGAATGCGTTGGAGTTTAGCAATGTGAAAGCTCGGGAGATTATGATCCCCCGCACCGAATTGATGGCCGTAGCGTTGAGTGATCCCCCCAAAGAGCTGGTCAAGATTTTTTCAGAAACGGGCTATTCAAAATTATTGGTCTATCAAGGGACTATCGACAACATAATCGGTTATGTACACAGCTATGCGTTGTTTCAAAAACCCAGAACCATCAAAGGAATTTTGATGCCGATAGAGTTTGTGCCCGAAACTATGCTGATCAGTGATATCCTCAATGTGCTGACCAAAAAGCGCAAGAGTATTGCGGTGGTTCTCGACGAGTACGGAGGTACGTCCGGTATGCTGACCGTGGAGGACATTATCGAGGTGTTGTTTGGCGATATTGAAGACGAGCACGATTCCGATGACCTCAGGGAAGAAGTTTTAGGGGCTGAAGGGTATATTTTTTCCGCCCGGTTGGAAATTGATTACTTGAATGAAACGTATGGATTTGCCTTGCCAGAAAGTGAGGAATACACCACACTTGGCGGTTATATCGTCAATGCGCTCGGGGAAATTCCTCAAGCAAAAGAACAGATCGAATTGGGTACTTATCGTTTTGATGTATTAGAAGTTTCTGGGAACAAGATAGACGCCGTACAACTCAGGTATTTAGAAAGGGAATCCTAGCCCTAAGCGTTTTATTATCTCAAAAGAAAATGGTATTTTCGCCACCACTTTAATTTTTTGCACGCATGGCAGTATTAGATAAAATTAGAAAAAGAACCACTGTATTGATCGTCATCATCGGTCTTGCCTTATTTTCCTTTGTAATCTCTGGAATTTTCACCCAAAGTGGGGCCAATGGTCCAGGTTCAGTTGCCGAGGTAAATGGCACTGAAATCTCTTTGGAACAGTTCCGACAAAAAATGGAAGCTGCTGCACAACGTGCTGGTGGTCAGGCCTCTTCTGCGCAAATCGCCGAACAGGTTTGGAATGCAGAACTCAGAAAAGTGTTGATGGAAGAAGCTTTTGAGGATTTAGGTATCGACATCGAAGGAGACCAAATCATCGATTTTTTGGCTACCGTTCCCGGTTATGCTGAAGCACCTGAATTCCAAGCGGATGGGGTGTTTGATCCTTCTGTATTTGTGGCTGCTGTTGCCCAGTGGAAGGCCAATGATCCTGCGCGCTACCAAATGTGGTTGCAAGATGAACTAGCTATTTCCTTGAGTGCTAAAGAACAATCGTACAACAGCCTTTTGGCGGGTTCTATTTACACCACCGTGTCTGATGCCAAAGCGGCACACAAAAAAGCCAACGCTCAGGTGGATCTGTCTTTTGTTCAGTTGCCGTACACCTTGATCGCTGATGCTGATTCGGAAGTGAGTGTGGATGAGATCAAAGCCTACATGAATAAATACCCTACTCGTTTTGAGCAGGAGGAAGCCCGTACCTTGCGCGCAGTATACATCCAAGAATTGCCTTCTGCAGATGATGAAGCAGTGGTGGAGCAAGAGACGGCAGCCTTGGTGGACGGATTTAATACCACCCAAGACTTGGGCGCTTTCTTACAAGCTAACTCGGTACAATCATTGGATACGGCTTACTACAGTGAGCAAAACCTGAACACTTCATTTTCCAAGCAAATCATTGCCAGTGGTGTTGGTCAGACTTATGGACCATACCGCGAAAATGGACAGTTGAAATACAGTAAGTTACTCGGGGTAAAACCCAATGGTTGGGCACGTGCTAGCCACGTGTTAATCGGTTGGTCTGGAGCAGAACGCATCCGTCCTGATGTAACCAGAAACCAAGAGGAAGCACGAGTACGCGCCTTGGAGGTATTGGCCAAAGCCAAAGCTCCAGGAGCTGATTTTGCTGCACTAGCACGCGAGTTTTCTGATGGACCTACCGCCCAAAATGGGGGAGATTTAGGATTTTTTGGTCCTGGGGAAATGACCCCAAAATTCAATGATTTCGTCTTTGGTAAGCCTGTAGGCGCTATCGAAATGATCGAAACAGAATTTGGCTACCACGTGGTCAAAGTGGAGGAAAAACAATCTTCTTATCAAGTGGCCTATTTGACAAAAGATATTGCTCCTTCTGAGCAGACCATCAATGAATTGTTTACCAAAGCAGCTGCTTTTGAGATGGAAGCCACCAAAGATCCCCTCAAATTTGAAGAAGTAGCTAAAGCGCAAAATCTTTCGGTATTCCCGATCAACAAAGTAGGGGCCATGGAAGAGAACCTTCCAGGGATCGGATTGCAAAGAGGTATTGTTCAGTGGTCGTTCTTGCCAGAAACCGAAGTGGGTGACATCAAGAAATTCAATGTGGCCAATGGCTACGTAATCGTACAGCTCGTGACCAAACTGCGTAAAGGGTTGATGGATCCAGCTGATGCGGCACTTACGGTAACTCCCATATTGCGCAACGAGAAAAAAGCGGCTGCGCTCAAGGCTGAGTACCAAGGGTTGAACTTGGAGGCTGCTGCTGCTAAAGCAGGTGTTGCTGTGCAACAAGCTACAGCGATGACTGCGCAAAGCCCTGTATTGCCTGGAGCTGGAAGAGAGCCATTCGTTGTCGGATATGCCTTTTCTTTAGAGGCTGGTGCATCTTCAGGACCATTGAAAGGAAACAGCGGTGTATTCTTGGTACAAGTCAACCAAAAACGTTCCGCGGAGGATTTAGCGGACTACAAAGTTTTGGCGCGTTCTCAAAATGCGGGTCAGATCAACTTAGCTCCTTACCGCGCCTATTCAGCGCGTATGAAGGCAGCTAAAATTGAAGACAATCGCTACTTGTTCTACTAGTAGTTGACGAGCGTTATAAAAAGAGGGATCCCTGCGGGAGGCAGGGATCCCTCTTTTTGTGGGGTGTTGGTTCAAAAATTTGGATTAAAACTGGACTTAGTGGAAACGCACGACTTCCTTAAAAGGCAGACAGGTGGTGTATCCTTTGGCTTTGAAATAGTCGCTCGGACCACAGGCCAGCACAAAGTCTCCCCCCCAAGCTCCCAGGCTTTTGATGGAACCGGGATAATCGTCAAACCATCTCTCCAGAGCCGTGGGTAACTGCAACAGGCTGCCTAAGAGTTGCTCGTGGCGGCCCACCAGCTCATTCCAGTGATCGGTTGTCTGACAACTGGTCATTTGTACCGTGAGCCTCGAGATTTGATCTACTAGGGGTTGTTTAGGGCCTGTGGCGGCTCTGTAGTGCGCAATGGCGCTCTGGCTCTGCTGTTTTTGTTCTAGGTAGACCAAGTGAAGTTGGTCCACAAACGGTGGCTCCCAATCCACCGGGGTGGATTTTGGTCCTTGGTGAGTTATTTGATAGTGAATCGGGCCCTGGGCTGCGGCACATGCGAGGTCATAACCGCTCCCAGAAAATCTGCCTTGGGCTAGATCCCAAGCCGATACCTGTGCCCACTGCCCCAACAGATGAAGTAGGGTGGAAGAAGTTCCCCAGCCCCACGCCCGATGAAAATCAAGATAGGTTTCCACCAGCACACCTTGTGGGTATCGTTCAGCCAGGTTAAATAATGGATTGAGCGATTGACAGCGTTGCAACAGCTCAAAAAGGTGTTTTTCTTCAGGTGTTTTTGGTGTTGGCTGGGTCAGCTCCAAAAGGGGGTAGGCCCAAGAGCACCGCAGCCATTCCTGCTGGTTTACATCAAATGCTCGCCATGTGATGGAAGGGAGTGCCTCCTTTTGGGGCTGAATCCTCATGGATTGACCCTTTTTGGTCGGGATGGCTAGGGCTAAAGCGCCATCCAAAACCGCGTATTCCCCCGTGATCAAGAGCTTGCCCTGGGC
>DFSJ01000002.1:0-841 GCA_002378585.1 Flavobacteriaceae bacterium UBA3440
ATTTTCTTTGTGTGCACTAGCCTTAAAGCGCAATACGCTAGTGCAGAATTTAGTTCTGGGGGGTTCTCTTTTGTGCCTGCATTTACCGATACCAATCCCAACTTAATTCTGCATGCCGGAACAGCCAGTAAGGGATTTTTATCTGCGCACATGATTGGCAATATTCGTTTGGAAAATATGAATCCAAGAGGATTCATCTTTATTACCCGAGCCAAGGTGATTGATAAACAGTTTAAACTCACTGCAGGCGTGCACCTTCCGGCGATTCAAATAGATGAATCGTACCATACGGATACATTTTTTGCCCAAGAGTTGATCGGTTCTTATAAGTTATCAGATCAATGGGGCCTAAGCGCTATGTATATTCACGGAAAAGGAAGAAATAATGATTTGGAAATCAATTTATTAACCCTAAACGCACAATTCAACCACCAAAGATTTGCCTATCTAACCCAGATCTATTTGTTGGATTTAGACCAAACTTATGGTTTGGCTGAAAACATTACCTATAAATTAACGGATCGTTTAGATATTCGGGGATTTGCCAACAGCACCTTATCCAACGGAGATTTTAAATGGACTATTGGACTTAGAAAACATTTTTAACTTTATGATTTATGAAAAAGCTACACCTATTACTCATTGTATTTTCCCTGACGACATATGCACAAACAACGGACTATGAGATCACCTCTTATTTAGTGGAGGGATTTAAAGCTCCCAACACCAACTACCAAGGAGAGGCCTGGCTCAATAGTGTAATTCGTGCTGATGGCTCCATTCCCTACAACATCACAAAAGCTACGTTTAAGGCCAACTCAACATTGAATTGGCACAAACA
>DFSJ01000002.1:1088-1680 GCA_002378585.1 Flavobacteriaceae bacterium UBA3440
TTGAATTGGCACAAACATACAGACCGACAAGTATTAATTGTGGTGGACGGAGTTGGGTACTACCAGGAAAAAGGGAAACAGCCTGTAACCATGAGGCTAGGCGATGTTGTCAAGTGTGCGGCAAACACAGAGCACTGGCATTCATCGTCGAAAGATGAAGATGTCACTTATCTGGCTATTTACCAAGGGGAAACCCAATGGACGGAAGTCTTATCTCAAGAGGCATACGATCAAGTAGCTGAGTTGTTGAAGGACAACTAAGGGTTATTATTTTTCTGGATAAGCGGGCACCTCAATAGGGAGGTCCCGCTCATTTTTTTATCCTAAAATTTATTTTTCGGTAGGGTAATCTGATTTGGGATTGTATTATTCATGACTGCAGCATTAATCTTAAAATGTATCAACCATGAATAAAATTACTTCTCTTTTTAGTTTAGCAGGTCTTTTGGCCTTAACCTCTTGTACACTTGATCCGGTAACCGATATCAACGCAATGGAGGAAGCTGTTTTGGCGAGACAAAATGAACTAGCGGCTGAAATGGCCTCTACCAGTTCCTACTCTGAAGGCTATGATGATGATCACGATGATGAT
>DFSJ01000002.1:1976-2151 GCA_002378585.1 Flavobacteriaceae bacterium UBA3440
GATCACGATGATGATCACGATGAGCAAGAAGGAAGCGAAAACGAACAAAGCCAAGGCAGCTACGAAGACAGTTCGTCGAGCGATGAAAATGAATCAGCTCAAGAAAATGAGCAAAATGAAGGGTCAGACGAGGCTGGTGAATCAAATGATCAAGACAGCGATTCAAGTCAAGACA
>DFSJ01000002.1:2450-4400 GCA_002378585.1 Flavobacteriaceae bacterium UBA3440
TCAAGTCAAGACAACGATAGCTCTCAGGATAGTGATGCGCAATCAGCTGAAAACGATTCTTCCTCAAACAATACATCGGCACAACAAACAGGCTCTACCCCCCCTGCAGGTGTTTCCTCAACAGCTTGGACTGCCATTCAATCACATCTAGCGCAGCATTTTAGTGCGGCATCCGTAGTTAAAGTGGAGCAAGAGGATGGAGAGATTGAAGTGAAACTGAGCACCGGACACGAGGTTTATTTCACCCTTAGTGGAACGCATATCAGAACAGAAAACTAGTTATGAAAAAGGCATTATTTCTACTGGCCATTTTATTTGGATGGATGGCCAGTGCTCAAGATTGGCATCTTTCCATGGAGCAAGCCCAAGCCCAGGCTAAACAGGAAAATAAATCTTTGGTCTTGGTATTTCAAGGATCTGATTGGTGTGCCCCATGCATCAAACTTGACAAAGCCATTTGGTCTAGTGAGGTATTTAAAAAGTATGCCCAAGATCATTTGGTAATGGTCAAGGCTGATTTTCCCAGAAAAAAAGCCAATGCCTTAAATCCATCACAACAAAAACACAACCAAAGCCTGGCTGAACGGTATAATCCTCAAGGATATTTTCCTCTAGTGGTAGTTTTTAATTCAGCGGGACAAGTAACCAAAACTCTGGGATATGCCAATAAGTCACCCAAAGAGTACATCACCCTGATGGGATTAACCAATTAGAATAATGAAGTTGAAGCTGCGCCAATTATTCTTTTTTTTGTGCCTGAACATCACCTGGGTACAAGCCCAAGAGCTAGCTAACAAGACCGTATTGTTGATGGGCAGCCGTTTTGATTTGACTGTAGTGGCAGAAGATCAGGCAGCTTGCCAGTATTATTTGGGTGTTGCCGAGCAAGAAATTACGCGCATTGAAAACTTGATTTCTGACTGGCGATCAGGCACCGAGGTAGATCAAATCAATCAACTTGCAGGTATCAAACCTGTAAAAGTTTCGTTGGAGACTTTTCAGCTCATCGAGAGATCTAAGTACTTATCTCAAATAACTGAGGGAGCCTTTGACATCTCGTATGCTGCGTTAGACCGCATTTGGAAGTTTGATGGGACTGTGAATCAGCTTCCGAGTCCTGAAGTGATCAAAGCTTCTGTATCCAAGATCGGGTATAAAAATATTATTACTCAAGCCAAGGACACTACTGTTTTTCTTGCGCTTAAAGGCATGAAGATCGGTTTTGGTTCAAATGGCAAAGGTTATGCGGCAGACAAAACTAGAACACTGCTTCAATCCATGGGGGTCACCGCAGGTATTATCAACGCCTCTGGTGACTTAACTACTTGGGGTAAAAAACCTGACGGCACAGACTGGACCGTAGGCATTACCAATCCGTTGAATAAAGATCAGATTTTTTCGTGGCTTCCTGTCGTGAACAGTGCTATTGCCACTTCCGGAAACTATGAAAAATACATAGATATAGAGGGAAAAAGATACAGCCACATCATAGATCCAAGAACAGGCTATCCCGTTCAAGGAGTAGTCAGCGTGAGTGTACTTGCGCCTAGTGCTGAACTCTGTGACGCACTAGCCACTTCGGTATTTGTTCTGGGCGTTGAGGCAGGATTAGACCTGATCAATCAACTTAAAGGAGTGTCTTGCATGATCGTGGATGATCAAAAGAAAGTACACACCTCCAATCAATTAAAATTAGATCCATATGCGCATTAAATGGGGAGTCATCCTAATCCTAGTTGCTCTTCTACAGAGCTGTACCGTTCTTAAGGAATATGAAAAAGTATACGTGAATGATGAAGAAATGCTCCTAGTTTCAAGAAGCTTAGAGCGGTTTGAATCAAATTTTCAAGTGTACCGTGAAGCAGCAGCTGGCGGGAATGGCGGAAAAACTGGAGGCGGCTGCGGCTGTAATTAATATGAGGAAAATACGTATTACGCTGAGTGTTCTAT
>DFSJ01000002.1:4631-12545 GCA_002378585.1 Flavobacteriaceae bacterium UBA3440
GTACTCGAAGGGATTGAGATAGAAACATTATTTAGCTATTATGCCCAAGAGGGAACTCACGGGGCCGTTGGCGGTGGGTTGGGAACCGAGCAACTAACTGACGTTACGCCAACAGTGGTCGTTAATGTTCCCCTAAATTTCAATACTGTTTTAACCGTAGAGACGGGGCTTTCAGCCTACTCCTCTGCTTCTTCGAGTAATATTAATCCTTTTTACAGCACCCTAGGAGGAAATAACGATGATGATAAGCATGATGACGACTATGACGACAAGCCATCTGGAACAGGCAGGGGTTGGGGATCTGGAACAGGTGCTATATCTGCAGCCTCCACAGGTGTGGTGAATGGGGTATCCACCCCGATTGGAACCCCTTGGTACGCTTCTTCAGGTGCCTCCCGAAGTGATGTATTAGGCTATGTAAGTGCTGCTGTAGCTCAAAGTTCTGAGGATAGAAATCAAATTGTGAGCGCTAACTTATACGTATCCACAGAATATGATTACACCTCCCTAGGCGTGGGTTTAGGTTTGGTAAAATTATTTAATGAAAAAAACACGGAGTTAGGGATTAAGGGGAAGGCTTATTTTGATAAATGGATGCCGATCTATCCTACAGAGCTTCACGAATACGGCAAGTATGGGAATAACTTTTTGAACAGTGGTTATTTTAGCGGGGTACCTGTTTGGGACATCAACGGAATTGGGACTTCCGGCTATAAACCATCTGCATTTACCGAGTGGAGCAACGCCAATAGAAATTCCTACACCATGACACTTGAATTTTCTCAGATTTTGAGCGCTAAAACTCAATTTTCCATGAGTGTTGATGTAGTTGGACAACAAGGACTACTCTCAACCCCATACCACAGAATCTACTTTGCCGACAAACCGCAATACTTTATTGGTGATCACACCTACATCAATAACTACGAACAAACCAGCAACTATGGTGTATTTCGCCTAGCAGATGATGTGGAGCGTTTACCTAATAGTCGACTTAAAATCCCAGTTGGCGGTCGTTTTCACTGGTACTTAAACGATCTGGCAACACTTAGGACCTTTTATAGATACTACTTCGATAATTGGGGTGTTGATTCTCAGACGGCATCCGTTGAATTACCCCTTAAGTTGTCATCAAATTGGGTGTTTACGCCAAGTTTTAGGTGGTACGAACAAAGTCAGGCAGATTATTTTGCGCCCTATGGAGTTCATTTATCTACAGAACGTTACTACACATCCGATTATGATCTCTCTGGATTTACCAGCAAGCAGATTGGATTTGGATTGGGGTATAAAGATATTTTTGGTCAAGTAGATGTGCTTGGGTTTGGTCTAAAAACCGTAGATTTTAGGTTCCAACACTACTACAGAAGCGATGGCCTTGAGGCTGTGATCTATGGTTTTGGAATCAAATTTGTCGAAAAATAAGCTTATGAATCCCTGTGACGCACAACATTTCTCTGTATTCTACGAAAAAAATGCCCAGTCCTTGTTTAGGTACTTGTACTACACATTTGGCAAGGAAGCCGAGGCTCAAGATATCGCCCAGAATGTCTTTGTGAAAATCTGGGAACAATGCCATAAAATAGACGGAACGAAAATTAAGTCGCTGATATATACGATGGCGCGCAATGAAGCCTTAAATATCATTAAACACGAGAAGGTTGTCTTGGAGTTTTCGGCGACTTCTCCAGACAGAAATAACCAAGAATACCAGACACCTGAGTTTTTAATTGAACAAGACGAATTTAAATCAAAGTTGGAAAAGGCTTTGTCTAGCCTAAAACCTCAGGAACGTCAAGTTTTTTTGATGAACAGAATGGATGGTATGAAATACCAAGAAATTGCCGATAACCTGGGGTTGTCAGTAAAAGCTGTAGAAAAAAGAATGCACCATGTGCTTGTAGCATTACGTGCTCAAATCAAAGGATTTAACCGTTAATTATGGAAGAGCAAGAAACATACCTTTCTGACTGGCTTGACGGATCGATAAATGATCAAGCACTTAAAGCGCTTGTTGGAGAAGCGGAATTTGGGGAGTATCAGTCGATTACTGACGAACTCAATCGTTGGATTGCGCCTGAGTTCAAGGGGGATCTTACTTTTCTTGATAACCCTAAAAAGAAAGAAATTCCTGTGCGCGCGCTTTGGGTTCGCTGGAGTGTAGCGGCCTCTGTGTTGTTGGCAATCGGTTTGTTTGTGTTTCAAGGGTTTAGTAAACAAGTCATTGCCCCAACAGGAGAGGAACTCGTTTATGTTTTGCCCGATAACAGTACCGCTAGGTTATCGCCTGGCTCTGAACTGAGTTTCAGTCGTTGGGGATTTGCCTGGAAAAGAACTATATCACTTAGTGGGCAAGCTTTTTTTAAGGTAGCCAAGGGGGCTACTTTTACCGTAGAGAGTGACCAAGGATTCACTCAAGTATTGGGCACAGAGTTCACCGTCCACAGCAGAGGAAATTATTATCAAGTTCGTTGTTTCGAAGGATCTGTTGAGGTGAAGATCGATCAAAATAAGTATGTACTAGCTCCATATCAATGGGTAGACAACCTGAATCAAGCAGTAGAACGCTTTGAAGGGGCAGAAAATAGCCCATTAAGCTATTGGTCTGTTCCATTATCTGTAGTTTTGGCTGATATTGAGGCGGTCTATGGAATAGAGATTGACCGTGCAGTGGTTCAACCGTCATGGATCTTTACGGGTAAACTGGACCACGATAACCTCAACCAAGCGTTAAATCAAGCCTTGTGGCCTTTTAATCTGGAATACAAATTTGTATCTGAACATAAAATTTTACTGCAACCAACTCAATAGTACCCTCCTTCGTTGTTTGGTGTTATTACTACCTCTGGGGCTCTATGGACAATCCAGCTCACTGACCAGCACCCTAAAGTCAGCTGAGCTCAAATACGGGGTGCAGTACAATTACAATGCTTCTTTGGCCGCTCAAAAACAGGGGTGGAATGACTTACCAGCTCAAGTAGTTGATTTCCATGCTCAAATCAGAGAAAGAGCCTTGTTAGACGTGTTGGAATCAAGCCCAAAAATTTATGTGCTAGCCCCGATGATTACAGACACATCGGGTTCGGCGATTGAGCTGGACGAGGTGGAAGTGTTTTTTCAACAACCGGGATTGGCCCAGCCGGTACCGGGTAAATTCTTATTTCAAGCGCCAAATACCCAGTTGAATTTAGCGGCAACACCGTTTGATATATTTCAAAACATTGTTCAGCTACCCGGTATACAAAGCCCTGATGAACAGGTGGGAGGCCTTTATATACATGGGGGGACCCCTGACCAGAACTTAGTGACTTGGAATGGTATTCGGATCTACCAAATGTCCCATGTTTACGGTGGTCTTTCTTCTTTGTCCACACATACGATTCAACAAGCCACAGTGGAAAAGGCTGGTATAGATGCGCGTTGGGGACAACATACAGGAGGACTCATACAACTTGTCTCTCAGCCGGAATACCACCCAGGATGGTCAGCCAGGCTGGGTTTGTTGGATGTAGATTTGGGAATACCCCTATCCATAGGCAGCTCATTTGACCTGGTCATGGGACTTAGAAAAAGTCTACCTGCTAAGTGGGACACCCCACCGATGGAAGTGATTTCTGGACACTATTTGCCTGTGACTAGTTCTGGAATGAACAACAAGGATTGGGGATACCACGATTACGCTGTAAGTGCTGTTTATCGCGCCCAAAAGGCCCATCAATTTAGAGCACATGCATTTGATCTTCGAGATCAGTTTTCTTTGACCCAAGTACAAACTCAGTTCAGTTCTTTGGAACAAACCGAACAGGAATCATCTGGTTATGGTCTGAGTTGGCAAGCTCAGTGGCCAAATTTTGCCATGCAGACACAGTGGTCAAAATCAGAGGTGACTCTTGAAATGCACGAAAAGTTAGATCAGTTACAGTGGGATGAAGAGGATGGTGAGTTTGATTGGGAGGGATTCTCAAAGGCCGACAAGATCAATAAAATTCAAGAAACTGAGGCGGCGTGGACTATCAATTCACTGCCTGATCCTTATCTAAATTGGCGCGTAGGGTATCAGTGGAACTTAAAAAAAATTGGATTAAACACGTTTTCTGAACAAGAGCTTACGGACACAGAGCTATTTGACTATTCATCCAATAAACTCATCACCCATGCGTTTTTTGCGTCGTTTAACAATCGAATAAGCATTTTTTCCTTCTCGGCAGGTTTGCGCTACAACCAGTATAGTAATTTGGGAGTAGGCCGTTTGGAACCGAGATTGAAGCTCGATATGGCGTTATCGCCTAGCTTAACGACATATGCTTCTTTTGAAAAAAAGAGCCAGAATATATTTCAAACGCACGAGGAAATCAGCCCTAGTCTCGAGGACAAAAACAATATGTGGGTAGGTGCTGATGGGGGTTATTTTCCACTGTTAATGACCCAGCAGCAGTCTTTTGGCGCTCAACTTCAGCACAAAGAGTATTTACTCGATATTAATTATTTTCAAAAGCACTGGGATCAGCTTTCATCATTTAATTACGGGTACTTAGATCCAAATGATCAAGATTTTCACATAGGCCAAAGTGAGGCTAGTGGATTCAACCTTTTTGGTCAATACAAGCCTTCCTCTTGGGTTGTTTGGGGTAGTTGGAGCCATATCGTAGGGAACAACCAGTTTATTGGATTAAAAAACGGGTCATCTTTCCCCAATAACAACACCCAAAAAAACACGTTGGTATTTGGCGGTTCATGGCACAAGAACAGGTTTTCTGTGCACAATTTGTTTCGCATGGCTTCGGGAAGACCCTACTCAAGGCCAGATTCAGTGGTAGAAGATCCTGAGCTAGGACACAGATTTGTGTATCAAAATTTAAACGGAGAGACACTGCCACACTATAGACGATGGGACCTCAGCGCGACATATCATTGGGGGGAAGATCATGTTTGGCAAAAAAAATTAATCTGTTCCTGGCAAAATATTACTGCAGAAAAAAATATATTGCAGCGCAAACACATTTATCAGCCAGAACTCGATAAAATCAATGTCTTGAACTACTACTCAGTAGCGCCTACTTTTTATTTAAGCTTAATTCTCTCTACCAAATAACCAACATGCGCGCAACACATATTTACTGGTTTGGCCGTCTTTCTTTATTTCTTATCTTTTTTTGGTTTGGTGCCCTAAAGGTTTTCGGCGTTTCACCCGCCGAGGAATTGGTCATGCATCTGTACGACAAAACATTAATTGAATTATTGGCTATGCCCCAATTTTCGATATTATTTGGTCTTTTTGAGTGTTCACTTGGGATTTTATGGTTGATTCCCTCAGCGACTAAAATTGCTTTTTGGGTATTCCTAGGCCATATGATGACCACATTTCTTCCCTTGTTCTTTCTTCCAGAAGATGCTTGGAACGACCTGTTTTGCCCGACCTTGATTGGACAATACATCATTAAAAACCTAGCCCTGATTGGGCTGGCCTTATTCGTATTTGGCTTTAGTACCCAACGATTTCTTGATGGGGATACTCCGGTATAACTACGTTTTATTCTTTTTGCGCAAAGCCGGAAAAAGCGCTGGGGTCTCGCGGACATAGGCTTGATAAGCCGCTAGATGCCCCCATTTTTCTGATCCAGCTTCTTCAAGTATGCGCACTCCACTGATGTAGACGAGGAGTATGTAGGTAAAAACTGGAGAGATTAAGGTAATGTATTGCCCACCTGACAAGGAGGAAAACGACATGATCGAAATCCCTGTCCACAAAGTGATTTCCCCAAAATAGTTAGGGTGTCTTGAGTGGCGCCACAAACCGTGTTGGATAAATCGATCCTTGTTTTGAGGGTTTTTTCGAAAGGTAGACTTTTGCCAATCAGCGATAATTTCTAGAGAAAAACCCAGTATAAATACCATCGTACCCAGGTAATAGAATGAGTTGATTACTACTCCTTGCTGACTGGCAATGGCTGTTAAAGCGCACATGGAGCATAAAGAAACCCACATTCCTTGAAGTGTCCAAGCCATAAAAAACCGAGTGGGCGATGGTTTTATAGAAGCAAATCGTTTATCCTCTTTATTTTTTTTAATCCGCACAAATAAGAAAGTTCCCAGTCGTGCAGCCCAAAGCACAATAAAGGCAGCCAACAAAAGACTACCCCAGTTCACACTTGGTTCGGACCAATTGGGGAAGTAGACATAACCAACAACAAAGACATACGTGGAGCTGCCGATTAAGTCATAAAACTTTTCAGTCTGCCCTAAATAGGCCGGAATAAATGCCATCCATTGAATAATAAACGCACCAATTACCGCCTCTTGTATGATGTGTAACCCGGTGAGCAGCGCAATTCCATATCCGATGGATAACCCAATCAAAGAAAAAATCAAATTAAGAACGGACTGCCTCATAATATTTTATTCTTTCGACGTGTCAAGGATTAGTGGACCTAAATCGGTATATCACGAATAAAACCAGATAAATGATCAAATAGATTCTGTAGTGATTTCTAGATTTGATATAAGCTCGATTTTCCGGGTAAATATTGCCAAACAATCCAATGATTTCTTTCTTAAATAGGGGTTTTATATTGATTTTCCAGTCGTCGGTTTGGTAGACAATTTTCCTGAATTGACTCCTGAAATAGGTGCTTGGAATACCCCACAATAGCAGAATTATAAATAAAATACGCTCTTCTGACATGTACTAAATATAGCTTGGATTTATTTTATAAACTGCTTGCCGCCTAATTATTTGGTGTTCCGTTGATTGCGCCCAAATAATTTATTGAAAAGAATTAATTCTTGTCGCTAACTTTGAAAAGTTCATGATCCATAAACCTTGGTGCACTGTGTTTAAAAATTTGGTATTTGCCTGGATGATTTTCACTCTTTTTTCTTGTTCTGTGGATCAAGATCAGGACAATAAATTAAGGGATTTCACCGATGAAGAATCGCTTGAAGTAGGTCTGGTACCCCAGGAAAATCCCTCAGGAAATACCAACGCACAAAACGGTCAGAATACAGGGAATCAAGGATCAACAGCTGCCAGTACGGGTCTTTCAATAGGGGCCAATCAGGTGACCATCATAGCCGATAGCTCATTGAAACCCGGGGACAGAGCAGTACTTAATGGGATTGAATACCTCATTGTAGACAATCAATCTTTGCGAGAAATAGTCGTGAACCAGCGGGAAGATTTGTCTCGATTAGTGACCACCTATGTCACAGACATGAGTGAACTCTTTAAAAACAAGCAAACACTAACCCCTAATATTTCCTCTTGGGACACCAGTAATGTAACCCACATGAAATCGATGTTTGAAGGAGCCACCATATATAACGGAGATGTCAGTTTTTGGAATACGGGAAAAGTGACTGATTTCTCCTATATGTTTGCTCAGACAGGTGGTTTTAACCAAGATATTGGAAGCTGGGACACTAAGGCATCGACCAACATGGAAGGTATGTTTTATAAAGCGGCTGTTTTTAACCAAGACCTGAGTTATTGGTGTGTCTCTTTGATTACCCAACCCCCAACGTTGTTTTCTGCTGAATCACCCATACCTCAAGAATTTTTACCACGTTGGGGCACTTGTCCTGACTAACTTATCAAAGAGCCATAACTTATGGAGGTATTTATTATCTTCCACTCAATTTCTAGGGAACAGATATCTAATAACAACCCACTGCTCATAGGGCCTAAATAAATAAACACATGAAAAAATTCACCTTGCTTTCGTTACTGCTTGTGTTGCAAACCACCTTGATGGCCCAAATTCAGGTGCCACCAGCCAGTCCTACTTTCGAAGTTAAAGGAACGATTGGATTGACAGAGGTCCATCTGGTTTACTCAAGACCCAGTGCTAAAGGCCGTGTGGTTGCCGGTGAATTAATTCCTTATGGGGAAGTATGGCGAACAGGCGCCAACGCCTC
>DFSJ01000010.1 GCA_002378585.1 Flavobacteriaceae bacterium UBA3440
AACCAGCTGAGCTAAGAGCCCGAATGCTTTTCCTGACTGGAGAAGCGAGTGCAAATATAAGATAGATTTTGTGATGCCAAAAGAAAAAGCAAAAAATATTACACGACTTCGGCCACTACAAAAGTGCTTCCGCCGATGTAGATCAGGTCTTCAGGTTGAGCCTGGGCTTTCGCTGCCTCAAAGGCTTGATTGACAGAGTTATAGGATATGCCTTGAAGTCCGTATTGCCCGGCGATTTCCTGGAGTGAAGTCGCGGGTAGGGCGCGCATCATTTGGGGGGCACAAAAATAATAGTGCGCAGTTTTGGGCAAAAGGGGTAATACTGCGGATAAATCCTTGTCTTTTACAAAACCCAGCACCAAATGCAACTGTCGATGTGGGGTGGACTGGAGTTGCTGCATGGTGAGGGTGAGTCCATCGACGTTGTGGGCGGTATCAGCGATACAAGTGGGGTGTGTGGACAAAATCTGCCAACGCCCTTGAAAGCCTGTTAGGGTTTGAACCTGACTAAGTCCTAATCGTATATGTTCCTGGGTAATGCCCCAATCTTGAGAGATTTGATCAAAGACTCCCAAAACTCCTTGGATATTTTTCTTTTGGTAACTGCCTTTAAGGTCACAGGCGTACTCTGGGTAACCCTGTTGATCGGCAAAGATGATGGGTGCACGGAGGTGATTTGCCCGGGAGACCAAAACCTCTTGTACTTCCTGCTGTGTCTGTGAGATAACGACTGGGACACCCGGTTTAATAATCCCTGCTTTTTCATCAGCTATTTCGGGAAGGGTATGTCCCAATAAGTCCATGTGGTCCCAGCCTATGTTGGTAATCAGACAAACCTCGGGCGTAATAATATTGGTAGCATCGAGTCGACCACCCAAACCAACTTCGATGACCGCCATATCCACTTGCTGCTGGGCAAAGTAGTCCAGAGCCATCCCAACGGTCAATTCAAAAAAGGACAACTGATGGGATTCAATAAATTCTTTGTGTTGCGCGATAAAGTCGACTACAAATGATTCAGGCGCCAGGGCGCCATTGATCTTGATGCGTTCTCGGAAATCTTTTAAATGTGGAGAGGTGTACAAGCCGACTTTGAGACCGGCTTGTTGCAATACCGCTGAGAGCATGTGGCTGCTTGAGCCTTTGCCATTTGTACCGGCTACGTGAATCGATTTAAACCGTTGTTCTGGATGTCCTAAATGTACCACCAAGGCACGCACTGGTGCCAACTTTCCAGAATAGGCTGATGCCCCTTTCTGTTGGTACATCGGCAGTCGTGCAAACATCCATTCGGTGGTTTCTTGGTAATTCATGATGCTACTGACCTAACCTAAAATCAACAACAACAAAACCCACTTGTTGTTCCGGAGCTTTGGGATCTGCGGCCCAAACGAAGCTCATGGCGGTTTTTTGAGCCGGAGACATCAAACAGGGGTCTGTATTGGTGGTTCCTTGAGCTCCAGGCTGTGCGGAAAGCACTTTGCCTTGTTGGTTAACCACAATGCGCACCACTACCCTGCCTTGTTGCTCGCAGTTTTGAACCACGGCTGATTTAGACAATAACTTTCTTCCAGAAAGGCCAAAGCCTATACCATCAACTCCTGCACCACCCCCATAAAAACTGGGCGCATAAGGGTCTCCTGTCAAACTGCCCTGTTGACCCTGCCCTTGAGCATTTCCATTTGACGTACTGGATGTAGCAGTAGTATTAGTTGACGCATTGGCCCCTTGAAGCATTCTGTTTAAAACGGCTTGAGTCGCTGCGTCTGGCTTAGGTTTGGGTTTTGGGGTTGTTTTGGGGGTGTCTTGAGCGGGTATCGAATTGGCGGCTGGATTGATTTTTTTTTCAGGGGTGGCCGTTATGGGGGCTTCACTGAGTGGATCACTGACCAATAGTTCTTCTTCGCTAGAGGCCAACTCTTCATTGATTGCTGTCGACGAATCGACTTCCGGCACTTCCATAAACTCATCAGAAATAGAAGCTTCTGAAGAGGGATCAGCCAAGGCAATGTCTCCAAAGCGGATAGTTACCCCACTTTCTATGGGTGGATCCCAATAGGACAACCCAAAGAAAAACAATACCCAAACCAACAATGCCATGAGCAATACGGTTAAGGAAAAGGATTTTCTTTGATGTGGAGTTTGAAGTACAGTCATTACTGGGGTCTTACCGCCAAAATCACTTTGTATTTGTTGCGTTGGGCTAGGTCCATCACATAAACCGCTTCTTTTATAGCAACGGATTCTTCTGCGCGCAATAAAATAGTGGGGTCGTTCTGCCCTTCAAGTGCTGCGGCTAGTACAGTAGGCAAAGACTCTTTGGCTACTGCCTCCTGATTGACATAATACATCAGGGATCCGTCTATACTCACCGTAACCGATTGCGTATTGGTAGACTGCCCCTTAGCTTTTGGCAACAGTAGGTCGAGTGCATTGGGCGCATTGGCCGTCAGCATAAAAAAGATCAACAGCAAGAAAACAATATCCGTCATTGAGGACATGCTAAACTCTGGATTGACCTTATTTCTTCCTTGTAGTTTCATGGGGCTCCTTAAGCGGGTTCGTTCAGCAAGTCCAAGAAATCAACAGCATGGGCCTGCATTTGATGTACTACTTTACTGGTTATATTGACTAAATGATTGTAGGCCGTATAGGCAATAATGCCCACCACCAAACCACCAACGGTAGTCGTCATAGCGGTATAAATCCCTGAGGCTAGCATGCCCATCTCTGCTTGACCTCCGCTTGAGGCCATTTCATGAAAGGCAAGAATCATTCCGACTACTGTACCCAAAAATCCAAGCATGGGTGCTGCTCCTGAGACCGTGGCCAAAACGCTTACATTGCGCTCCAACTTATACACCTCCAAAGTACCTGCATTTTCTATAGCCGCATTGATGTCATCTAGTGGCTTCCCGATACGCGAAATTCCTTTCTCAATCAATCGAGCAACAGGCGCATCTGTCTTGGCGCACAAACTCATGGCCGCTTCCACTTTGTGGTTAGAGATGTGGTCTTTGATTTGGTTCATAAAATTATCGTCGATTTTAGAAGCTGCTTTAATCGCAAAATAGCGCTCAAAATACAGATATAAGGTGACGAATAACAAGACGAATAGAATACCCAATATCACACTACTGGCTGCTCCTCCGTTGAGAATCAGGTCCATAATGGAAAGACTTTTGGCGACAGGGGTTTCCACCACAGGTGCAGGCACTTCAGTTTGTAGTAACATAGAGAACAATGATTAAGCAGCGTTTAAAAACAAGTCGCGCATCAGTATAAACACCAATGCACCAGCCAAGAACCCAATAAAAGCTAGACCGGCAATTTTTTTGAGGTACCAGAAGAAATCGATTTTTTCCATACCCATAGCCACTACTCCCGCAGCGGAACCAATGATCAACATACTTCCGCCCGTACCGGCAGCGTAGGCGATAAAGTGCCACATAGGGTGGTCCATTCCTTCTGAGAACATACCAATACTCGCAGCCACCAAAGGCACATTATCAATTACCGCCGAACCTACTCCCAAAAGCAGTACCACGATGTCTAGATTAGGTATGGACGCGTTGAGTGCTTCGGCAAAATGAAAGAGCATACCCAAAGATTCCAATGCAGCAACGGCCATCAAAATTCCTAAGAAAAATAGGATACTAGGAAGCTCAATACGCGATAACGCTCTATGAACAGGACTATGGTGTGAGGTAGTATCGTGAAGCGCTTCATCAACACCGGTTAAACTGAACTTGGCTGAAGAATAAATCTCGGCAAAAGTAGCCACGACTGCTAGCGACAACATCATCCCCACATAAGGAGGCAAATGAGTTACTGTTTTAAAAAAAGGAACAAAAATAATAGATCCTAATCCGAGGTAGAGCATTTTGGCGCCATGTCTATTCACTCGCTCTTCCTTAATCTCCTGATCTATAGATCCGCTAAAGGCTTTGAATCTGCTGGCAATCAAGACAGGTACCGCCATACATGCAATGGCTGGCAATAACACGTGGGCGACCAAACTTCCTGCGGAAACTTTATTGGCGATCCAGAGCATTGTGGTCGTCACATCACCTATTGGAGACCAAGCACCCCCAGCATTGGCAGCGATTACGATCATTCCAGCAAACCAGAGCCTAGTTTCGCGATCGCTGATCACTTTTTGCAAAATAGTGATCAAAACGATGGTCGCTGTCAAGTTGTCAATGATGGCTGAAAGCACAAAAGCCAAAATGGAAAATAACCACAATAGACTGCGTTTGGACTTAACTTTTATAAAACCTTTGATGGTTTGAAAACCGTTGAAGTTGTCAATGATTTCAACAATGGTCATGGCACCGATTAAAAACACCAAAATCTCAGCTGTTTTCCCTAAATGATGCAATAAGATTTCTTCAATATGAGTTGGAATCAGCTCCTTTAGGGCGGTATCCACGTTGAAAACATCCATATGGGTCAAGGCGATTAAGGCCCATAAAATGGCCATCATCCCTAGCGCAGGTATGAGTTTGTCAATTTTGAGGTTGTGTTCCAGGGCGATTCCTAAATACCCTAAAACGAATACTATTAGAATAATTGTCTCCATAAAATGTTTTCTATTGTTTGATCTACGGTTTTGGTAGACCCAAACAAATATAAAAAAACTGAGGGCATGCCCAAGGAAATCTTTCAAGCCTGAACAAAAAAGACCAAATCGGGTAAACCTAAATTTTTGTACCTTCAAAAAAAGCATTCATATGGAATATTTTCTGACTCCTGAACAGCAAATGATTCGGGACAGCGCACGTGAATACGCCCAGCAATACTTGTTGCCCGGTGTCATAGAGAGAGATTTAAATGGTCACTGGCCCAATGAACAAATCGCTCAGATGGGCCAGTTGGGCTTTATGGGCATGATGGTTGATCCCCAATGGGGCGGAAGTGGATTAGATTCTATGAGCTACGTCCTTGCCATGGAAGAAATATCCAAAATCGACGCGTCTGCCTCGGTCATCATGTCGGTCAATAACTCATTGGTTTGCTGGGGTCTTGAAAAATTTGGTTCTGAGGCACAAAAAGAAAAATATCTGCCGGGATTGGCCAGTGGAAAACTTTTAGGAGCATTCTGCCTTTCAGAACCAGAGGCGGGAAGTGACGCCTCCTCTCAAAAAACTAAAGCGGAGGACAGGGGCGATTGCTATCTGGTCAATGGGACGAAAAATTGGATCACCAACGGGGGACATGCAGATGTGTATTTAGTGATGGCCCAAACCGACGCATCGTTGAAATCAAAAGGGATTAACGCCTTGATCATTGAAAAGGGAGCCCCGGGATTTGACATAGGCCCCAAAGAACAAAAAATGGGTATCCGCAGCAGTGATACCCATACCTTACAGTTTTCAGATGTACGGGTGCCGAAAGAAAATAGGATTGGCGACGAAGGATTTGGTTTTGCTTTTGCCATGAAGACACTGGCTGGAGGTAGACTGGGCATTGCTGCTCAAGCATTGGGGCTGGCTCAAGGTGCCTATGAGCGTTCGGTGGATTATGCCAAACAGAGAAAAACATTTGGTCAACTTATCGGCAGTCATCAAGCAATCGCCTTCAAACTCGCTAAAATGGCTACGGATATAGAGGCGGCGCGCCTATTGGTTTATAAAGCTGCCCAACTTAAGGATTGTGGAGCTTCCATAGATAGGGCTAGTGCCATGGCTAAATTCTGGGCTTCCAAAGCTGCTATGGAGGTAACTACGGAAGCTGTTCAAATACACGGAGGAAATGGATATGTGGTGGAATACCATGTGGAACGTATGATGCGCGATGCAAAAATCACACAAATTTACGAGGGAACTACAGAAATACAACAGATGATCATCGCTCGAGGACTTGGTATTTAGGCGAAGCCAATCCTGTTTTTAGCATTTCATTGAAGGATTGATATTTTTATTCCCTTCAAAATACAAGTTTTACATTTTTGACATAGCTTGAGCCAAAACCATGTATTTTATGACATAAACAAACGCTAATCCTTAAGATTCTTTAGCGTTTTGCGTAATTTTGCTCAAATTATTCATTTTATGCCTCTAGTACAACAGGGATTATACCATCCAGAATACGAGCACGATAATTGCGGTGCTGGATTTATCTGCAGCCTCGAAGGAAAGAAATCAAACGACATCATCCACAAAGCTCTGGAGATTCTAGAAAAACTAGAACACAGAGGAGCCGTAAGTGCCGATGGAAAAACTGGTGACGGTGCAGGCATATTGATCGATATACCTCATCAATTTTTCAAAGAGGTGTGTTCGTTTGAATTACCCGAGTCGGGTCAATACGCCGTAGCCAATGTGTTTTTACCTCAAAAAGAAAATCAACGCGCCTTTTGTATTGAAGTCATCGAAAGACAGCTAAAAGGTCAAGGCTTGAGATTGTTGGGCTGGAGAAATGTACCAGTAAACCGCTCCGTACCTGGTAGGATTGCTGGGGAAACTGAACCGTTTATCCAACAATTATTTGTTGCCAAAGGGGCTGACGACCAAAAGGATACTGCATTTAATTTACAACTATACGTAGCCCGGAAAAAAGCAGAGCACGAAATCATCCACTCAAAATTGTCTCAACTCGGATTTTTCTACATCCCCAGTTTATCGACAAAAATCATCATTTTTAAAGGCTTGCTGATGCCTGAGGACATCAGCTTGTATTACAAAGACCTACAAGACTCCAGAGTAGTCACCCGACTTGCGCTGGTTCACCAGCGTTTCTCTACCAATACATTCCCGACTTGGGACTTGGCTCAGCCGTTTAGGTATATGTGCCACAATGGCGAAATCAACACGTTGAGGGGTAACCTGGCCCGTATGCGTTCCCGAGAAGAATTGATGAAAAGTGATTTATTTGGTCCAGACATCAAGGCGATTCTCCCCATTGTGCTTCCTGGCAAATCAGATTCTGCCTCGATGGACATGGTCGTTGAACTCTTGTTGATGACAGGGCGTTCTCTTCCCGAAGTCATGATGATTTTGGTGCCTGAGGCCTGGGAAAAGAACGATCAAATGTCCTCAACTAAAAGAGCCTTCTACGAATTTCACTCCTGCATGATGGAGCCCTGGGATGGTCCAGCCTCCATTCCGTTTACCGACGGCAACTATATCGGGGCGGTATTGGACAGAAATGGATTGCGCCCATCGCGTTACAGCGTGACCAAAGATGGATATGTGATTATGTCCTCTGAAACAGGTGTGGTGGATATTTCACCTGAAAATGTAGCGATGCACGGCAGACTAGAGCCTGGAAAAATGTTTCTAGTCAATATGGAAGAGGGCCGTATTGTCAACGACGAGGAGATCAAAGAATCTATTGCCCAGAAATATCCGTACAGCCAATGGGTGGCCGAAAACTTAGTCCATTTACGCGATATTCCCTACAACGATTGTCCCCTGTTTATCGGCGAATCTTCCCTGGAAAAAAGAAAATCTGTCTTTGGATATACCCTAGAAGACATCAATTCCATCGTAGGACCCATGGGGAAAAGCGGTTATGAGCCGATCGGCTCCATGGGAACCGACACCCCAATAGCTGTGCTTTCAGATCGCCCACAATTGCTGTACAATTATTTTAAGCAGTTGTTTGCCCAAGTGACCAACCCGCCATTGGACGGAATTCGCGAGGAAATGATCACCGACATCTCGCTCACCCTAGGCAGCGACTTTAACCTTTTTGAAGTAGATCCGGCGCATTGTAGGAAATTAAAAATTCAGAACCCTGTCATCTCCAAAGAAGATCTGGATAAGATTAAAAACTACGGGGAACGCCCACATTTTCAAGTGGCCAATCTCTCTATGCGATATCCCATAGCCCAAGGACACAACGGTTTGGAAAACGCATTGGCTCAGTTGCTCAACGACGCAGAGCAAGCGGTGGACAGCGGAAAAAACATCATTATTTTATCCGACCGTTACACCAATGCGGAGTACGCGCCCATCCCCGCTTTATTGGCTACCTCCTATGTCAATTCAGGGCTTCAAGTGCGCGGAAAGAGATCGCAACTGAGTTTGATTGTTGAGTCTGCAGAACCCAGGGAAGTACACCACTTTGCCCTGTTGTTCGGATACGGAGCCAGCGCGATCAACCCCTATTTAGTCAATGAAATCATCTCCGAACAGATTGAAAACGGAGAACTTACCGGAATCACCTTTGAGGCAGCTATTGAAAATTACAACAAGGCTGTGGGCAAAGGCATCCTTAAAGTGATGAACAAAATCGGTATTTCTACCCTAAACTCATACCGAGGTTCACAGCTCTTTGAGTGCATCGGTTTAAATACCAAAACCGTAGATACTTACTTCCCCAGAACCACCACTAGAATTCAGGGAATTGGCTTGTATGAAATCGAAAAAGAGATTGCCAAAAGACATCAAAATGCTTTTGGTACCCAAGAAATCTCGGCGTCTTTAGATTTGGAAATTGGCGGTGAATATCGATGGAGACGTGATGGTGAAAAACACCAATTTAATCCAATTACCGTGGCTAAACTGCAAAAAGCAGTGCGCAACAACGAACCGAACACCTATAAAGAATATGCCCAACTGATCAACGAACAGTCCAAACACCTGATGACTATTCGCGGTTTGTTTGAATTCTCCAACTTTGATCCCATCCCTCTTGAAGAAGTAGAGCCTTGGACTGAGATTGTAAAGCGCTTTAAAACGGGTGCCATGTCCTATGGTTCCATCAGTAAGGAAGCTCATGAGAATCTAGCGATCGCCATGAATAGAATCGGCGGAAAAAGCAACTCTGGTGAAGGCGGGGAAGATCCGGAAAGATTTTACAAAACGCCCGAAGGAGATTGGAAAAACTCAGCGATCAAACAAGTAGCTTCAGGAAGATTTGGGGTTACCTCTAACTACCTGACCAATGCAGCTGAGATACAGATCAAAATGGCCCAAGGAGCAAAACCTGGAGAGGGTGGACAACTCCCTGGTCCAAAAGTAAATCCAGAAATAGCCAAAACCAGAAATTCAACTCCTTATGTAGGATTGATTTCTCCACCACCTCACCACGACATCTACTCCATTGAAGACCTGTCCCAACTGATTTATGACTTAAAATCAGCCAACCGAGAGGCCCGCATCAATGTAAAATTGGTATCTGAAGTAGGCGTAGGTACGGTTGCCGCTGGGGTAGCTAAAGCAAAAGCAGATGTTGTGTTGATCTCTGGATATGATGGGGGAACTGGAGCCTCTCCATTGACGTCGCTCAAACACGCAGGACTTCCCTGGGAATTGGGTGTGGCAGAAGCCCAACAAACCTTGGTGATGAATGACTTGCGCAACAGAATTGTTTTGGAGTGCGACGGACAGCTAAAAACCGGTAGAGATGTAGCCATTGCCTGCTTGCTTGGTGCTGAAGAATTCGGATTTGCCACAGCACCACTAGTGGCCTCAGGCTGTATCATGATGCGCGTCTGCCACCTCAATACCTGCCCGGTAGGTGTGGCTACCCAAAATCCAGAGCTTCGCAAGAAATTTAAAGGACAACCGGAACACGTGGTGAACTTTATGTATTTCGTCGCTGAAGAACTCAGGGAAATCATGGCGCAACTCGGATTTAGAACCATCCATGAAATGGTGGGCCAAGTGCAAAAACTAGACCGCAAAAAAGTGATTAGCCACTACAAAGCAGCGGGCATCGACTTATCGCCTATGTTGCACCAAGTCAAGGTGCCTCATGGCACTAAGGTGTACAATACTCAGAAACAGAAGCATCATATCGAGGAATCCATTGAGTTTTCGATCATAGAAAAAGCACACCCTGCGCTGTATCGCAAAGAAAAGATGTCTTTGGACTTTCCGATAAAAAATACAGACAGAGCCGTTGGTGCCATTATCAGTAATGAGATTTCCAAAAATTATGGGGCTCAAGGATTGCCTGACCATACCCTGAAAATTAATTTTACTGGGGCTGCAGGACAGAGTTTTGGGGCATTTGCCACCAA
>DFSJ01000042.1:0-6631 GCA_002378585.1 Flavobacteriaceae bacterium UBA3440
TACCAAAGAATCTCCTAATTACAGCAGATAAAAAAAAGGCACCCTATCGGGCGCCTTTTTTTTGATAGTCTTCCCAAGTGGAAGTCTTGTAGTGGTTATCCCCAAAGAATCGGGCAATAGGCATAAATGATTCAGGCGGATGGTATCCTGGAACAGGGGAAAGCAACTCCGCTTGTTCATTGAGAAAAACAACGGTGGGATAGGAGAGTTGCCCCTGCATCAATCCTGCCGCTAATTCGTGGTATCCGTTGCGACCACTGGGAACAAAAGAAAATGTCTTACCGCGGAAAACAATGGGTTTTTTTCCCTCACCATCGAGCTTAACCATGTAAAAATGTTGTTGCATATAGACCGCAACCTCGGGGTTGTTGAAGGTCTCTTTGTCCATTTTTTTACACCAGCCACACCAATCGGTGTAGACATCGATAAAAATTTTCTTGGGCTGATCAGCCTTGGCCTGTGCGTCAATCGCCGCCTCAAAACTCATCCACTCAATTTTTTGCGCCTGCGCATGAAGGCAAAATGTAAGTGTGAACAAGGCAATAAGCAGTCTCATAGTAACCGATTTGTATAAAGATACAAAGGTTTAGGCAGTTGCCTCAGCATGAAAAAAGGAATCTTTTAAATCAACCTGATTGCGCACTAAATCTTCAAATGTTTCGTGCGCTCTGATCAAGTGAGCTTGCCCTTCATACCAAAGTACCTCAGCAGGTCGTAGTCTTGAGTTGTAATTGCTGGCCATAGTAAAGCAGTAGGCCCCAGCATTGTCAAAACACAAGATATCCCCTTCGGTAATTTCAGCGATTTGTGTGTTTGAGGCAAATGTATCCGTCTCACAGATATAACCCACTACGGAGTAATAGCGCTCTCTGCCTTGTGGGTTAGAAATATTGGTGATGTGGTGTTTTGCTCCGTAAAGCATGGGGCGGATTAAATGGTTAAATCCACTATCTACACTGGCAAATACGGTGGAGGTAGTTTGTTTCACCACATTCACTTTGGCTAGAAATTTCCCTGCTTGGCTGACCAGAAATTTTCCAGGCTCAAAGGCTAGTGTTAGTGGACGACCGTATTCACGACAAAATTCATTAAATCGCGCACTCAATTTTTGACCCAATTCTTCCACATTGGTTTCGATATCTCCTGCTTTATAGGGCACTTTAAATCCGCTGCCAAAATCTACGAAATCGAGTTGTTTGAAATTTTTTGCGGTGTTGAATAAAATCTCAGAGGCATATAAAAACACATCAATATCCAATATATCGCTTCCCGTATGCATGTGGATGCCGTTGATGTGCATACCAGTTAGCTCCACGATCCGCAAAATATGTGGTATTTGGTGAATACTAATGCCAAATTTAGAGTCGATATGCCCTACGGAGATATTGGCATTTCCACCAGCAAGAACGTGTGGGTTAATGCGCACACAAACAGGGATCTGCGGGTGTTTGCTGCCAAATTGTTCGAGTAATGACAGGTTATCTATGTTGATTTGCACCCCTAAAGCAGCGGCTTGCTCAAGTTCTTCCAGAGAAACTCCATTGGGGGTAAATATGATATTTTTTGGGTCAAATCCAGCTTGTATTCCCAGCTGTACCTCTTGAATAGAAACAGTGTCTAATCCTGATCCCAAGTGATTCATCAACCTGAGGATACTGATGTTATTTAAGGCTTTCACCGCATAGTTTAATCTAACTGAAGGGACTTGCCTGAATGCTTGGCTCAAGCGGTTGTATTGCGCAGTGATTTTTTCTGCGTCATAGACGTATACAGGGGCACCAAATTGTGTGGCTACAGATAATAAGTCAGTTGAGGTCATATAGAAAATTTGTCAAATGTAGGGACACTACTTGATTTGGGCAAGAAGCTATACGTTAATATTGATTTCACAACAATTTGTTTTATTTGCAACAAACAATGACTACATATGCTTGTCAAATCCTGTAGTTTTCTCCTTTGTTTTCAGGTGGTTTTCCTATTTTTGCCAATAATCTAAAACATACCCATGAATCTGCACGAATATCAAGGAAAAACTATATTGGCCAGTTTTGGCGTAGGCATTCAAAGAGGCATAGTAGCTCAAACGCCTGATGAGGCAGTAGCTGCAGCAAAAAAACTCACAGAAGAAACAGGAACAGGTTGGCATGTGATCAAGGCTCAAGTTCATGCAGGTGGACGTGGTAAAGGCGGTGGAGTTAAGTTGGCAAAAAATCTAGAGGATGTTAAAAGGATTGCAGGTGAAATTATCGGCATGAATTTGGTTACTCCCCAGACATCAGCGGCAGGTAAAAAGGTACACCAAGTCCTAGTAGCCGAAGATGTTTATTACCCAGGGGCCAGTGAAACAGCAGAATTTTATGTATCTGTACTGCTCAATAGAGCTACTGGTCGCAACATGATTATGTATTCTACCGAAGGAGGTATGGATATTGAAACGGTTGCTGAACACACCCCTCATTTGATCTTTACTGAAGAAATCGATCCAAGTGTAGGTTTGATGCCTTTCCAAGCTAGAAAAATTGCTTTCAACCTTGGTTTGTCGGGTACAGCTTTCAAAGAGATGACTCAATTTATCACCAAGTTATACCGCGCTTTTGTGGAGAGTGATTCCAGTCTTTTTGAAATCAATCCAGTGCTGAAAACTTCTGACGATAAAATCATTGCGGTAGATGCTAAAGTGACCTTAGACGACAATGCGTTGTTCAGAAGAGCTGAGTATGCCTCTTGGCGAGATGAGCGCGAAGAAGATCCAACCGAAGTAGAGGCTAAAGCAGTGGGTCTAAATTATGTGACCTTGGAAGGAAACGTAGGTTGTATGGTTAATGGTGCTGGTCTAGCTATGGCTACTATGGATTTGATTAAGATGGCAGGTGGTGCACCAGCCAACTTTTTAGATGTAGGAGGTACTGCTGATGCTAAACGTGTTGAACAAGCTTTTAGAATCATCCTTAAAGATGAGCAGGTAAAGGCTATTTTAATCAATATTTTTGGTGGTATTGTTCGCTGCGATCGTGTAGCACAAGGGGTGGTTGATGCCTACAAAAATATGGGTGACAGCATTAATGTGCCCATTATTGTTCGCTTACAAGGCACCAATGCTGTGGAGGCAAAAGCGCTCTTGGATGCGTCAGGTTTAGCGGTACACGCGGCTGTTCAGTTCCAGGAAGCAGCGGATAAAGTAAAAGAGGTATTACAAGCTTAGTAAGCTATTGACACAATCAAAATCCGCCTAATCGGCGGATTTTTTGTTGGTGGCAACTGGTTTTTCTTTTAAGGCCATCCATGGTTCTTTGGGCGCTTCTTTTGATCCTCTGAGGTAGATGATTAATCCATGGAGAAAGTTGCGCAAGATTTGGTCCCCACACTCGACAAATTTAGGGTGGTCTTCTTGTCTAAACAGCGCACCTAACTCACTTTTGCTCACGTTGAATTCAGCCATTTTAAGGATTTCAACGATGTCCTCATCTTTGAGTTTTAGGGCAACCCTCAGTTTTTTAAATATGTCATTGTTGTTCATCCCTTATTTTTTATCAGTTCTTTTAATTGTTCAATTTCATCGCGATAAGCAGCAGCTTCGATAAAGTCTAGATTTTTTGCTGCCTTTTCCATCGCTTTACGCGTTTCTTTTATTTTTTTCTCCAAATGGGCTTTAGTCACAAAAGCACCTTCAGGTTCTTGTGCTCGTATTGTTTTTTTCTCAAAATGATAGGTGGAGACTGAATTTTTAGCCAAACTGTGGTTTAAACCCTTGTTCAGTGACGTAGGAGTTATGCCATGATCTACGTTGTATTGATGCTGCTTGGCTCTTCGGTAGTCTGTTTGGTCTATCGTGCGTTGCATACTCCCCGTGATTTTATCTGCGTACATGATGGCCTTACCGTTTAGGTTTCTCGCTGCACGACCTACAGTTTGAATCAGCGATCGATCTGAGCGCAAAAATCCTTCTTTATCCGCATCAATAATGGCCACCAAAGAAACCTCAGGTAGATCTAACCCTTCGCGAAGCAGGTTAACCCCAATCAGTACATCAAAAATACCTTTTCTTAGATCCTGCATGATTTCAACCCGTTCTAGGGTGTCTACATCACTGTGGATATACCTACAGCGGATGGAAAATCGGGTCAGGTATTTGGTTAATTCCTCTGCCATTCTTTTGGTTAGGGTGGTGACCAAAGTCCGCTCATCTTTTTCTACCCTGAGTTGGATTTCTTCCATCAAATCATCGATTTGCCCCGCAGAAGGCCTCACTTCGATCACAGGATCTAAAAGTCCTGTTGGTCGTATGATTTGTTCTACATAAACACCCTGTGATTGCTGTAACTCATAGTCTGCAGGGGTAGCGCTGACATAGATGATTTGATTTTGCAACGCCTCAAACTCTTCAAACTTTAATGGTCGATTGTCCAGGGCTGCAGGAAGTCGAAATCCGTATTCAACCAAATTCTCTTTTCGTGACCGGTCTCCTCCATACATGGCGTGTACTTGGGGCAAGGTGACGTGACTTTCATCGATCACTGTGAGAAAATCATCTGGGAAGTAGTCCAATAAACAAAATGGTCTGGTGCCAGGATTTCTTCCGTCTAAATATCTAGAGTAGTTTTCAATTCCTGAACAGTAACCAAGTTCTCGAATCATCTCTAAATCAAACTCTGTTCGTTCATGGATTCTTTTTGCCTCCAGAGGTCTTCCTATCTCATTGAAATAGGCTACTTGTTTCACCATATCCTCTTGAATTTGGTGTATGGCATTTTGTAATATCTCGGGTGAGGTAACAAAGAGGTTGGCTGGGTAAAGGCGCAGTTGTTCTTCTTGTGACAGAATAGTTTGGTGCAGTGGATCGATGACCTCTAGGGCATCGATTTCATCACCAAAAAAATGGATCCGAAAAGCGTGATCTGTATAGGAGGGAAATACATCTAAAACATCCCCTTGGATGCGAAAATGTCCATGCGTCAGTCCTTCAGTTGTTCGCGCATACAGACTTTGTACCATTTTATGCATCAGGGCAGTTCTGGATATCCTTTGTCCTTTTTCCAATTCAATCAAATTCTTTTTGAATTCATGCGGATTTCCGATCCCGTATAGACAAGAAACCGAAGCGACGACCAATACATCTCTTCTTCCTGAAAGCAAAGAAGATGTGGTGCTTAAACGCATCTTTTCGATGTCCTCATTGATGGATAAATCCTTCTCGATATAGACCCCTGTCGTCGGAATATAAGCCTCAGGCTGATAGTAGTCGTAATAGGACACGAAATACTCTACAGCGTTGTTGGGAAAGAACTGTTTGAATTCTGCATACAGCTGCGCAGCAAGCGTTTTGTTATGTGCCAATACCAATGTAGGACGCTGTACCCGATCGATTACATGGGCAATGGTAAAAGTTTTCCCTGAACCTGTTACACCAAGCAGAGTCTGGTGAGCTTCCCCACTCTGTAGCCCCTTGACCAATTGATCGATGGCTTGTGGTTGGTCACCAGTAGGAACAAATGGAGCAACTACTTGAAATTTCATGCCGCAAAAATACAAAAGCGACCTGAGCTTCTCCTTGATTGTTACCGGTGAATCCTACAAATCTCTTCTTTTCAACAATTGATGCGTGCCCCAAATAAATAATCCGGCCCAAAACAGTGCTACGATATATTCCATAGCTGTTGTTTGGTAGGCATTTTCGAAAGTTTCACCCACTTGCTTGGCTACAGTTTGGATCCCATTTAGTCGGGTAAATGGTTGTTTGATCAGGGAGTACATGCTCACCAACGGAAAGAAACTGGTGATTTGTTCTGCGGTTTCAGCAGCTACAATGGCTGTATCGTTTTTAAAAGCTTTCCAATATAGGAGTCCCGTGAGAATTCCTTCAAAAATCTGCCAAATCACTATAAAACCCAGGGCAAATGCGGATCGTTTCACCAACACACCTGCAAACAGACAAAAACTGAAAAAAGTGACTAACTTGACAAAATAGGCGGCCAAAAAGGATATGTCTTGAAAAACTAGTGAAGGGGTTGTATAGTCAGAAAACACGCCCCCTAAAATACCGGACATCAGCGCGATTAATAGGGTAGAGGCCAACGCTAATGCCAGGACCATATACACTTTAGTTTTTAGAAAATCGGCATGTGACAATCCATCGATCAAGTTTTGTTTGATGGTTTTATAGCTGTACTCATTGGCCGTCATGGATACAATTATGATGGCTAAAAAAAGTTTCATCCAAGCTGCAATAAAGGTATTAAAGTGCCATATGTATGGAAAGTTAAAGATCCCTTGATCGGCTAGGTGAAATTTGACAGGTCCTATGTCAAATCGTATGGCGGCAATTAAGGCTATGCTGGTGAGCAAAAATAAATAACCGAACAGCAGTAGCTTGCTCCAGCGGTTATTCCACAATTTGATCCATTCAATATGCAGTAGCCTAATCATGTGTTTTGTTTTTATCAGTCATGGCCAAGAATCGATCCTCAAGGCTGGTTTTGTGTTTTTGAAGCACGCTCAAATAAATCCCGTTTTCCGCGAGTTCTTTATTGATTTGATCAGTGGGTATCTCTTCGTTGAATTGAATTAAATACCCCATGCCCTCTGGAACATAATGGGCCACAGCTGAGTTTTTGTGAATCCAAGTGGTCAACGC
>DFSJ01000042.1:6945-7975 GCA_002378585.1 Flavobacteriaceae bacterium UBA3440
GTCACGGATCCTTCAAAAATCATATGACCTTCTTGAAGCACAAGAACTCGATCACAAACTTTTTCCACTTCATCTAATAAATGCGACGCCAATACTATGGTAGTACCCAGGGCGGCTACTTTTTTGATAATCCCCCTGATTTGATGAATTCCCTCCGGATCTAATCCATTGGTGGGTTCGTCTAATATCAATACTTCTGGATCGTTCAGCAGCGCCGAGGCAATAGCCAATCGCTGTTTCATTCCCAGAGAATACTTATCAAAACTATCGTGTTTTCTGCCTAATAATCCGACCAATTCAAGTTTGTCATCAATGTTCTTTAAGGGTACGCCTTTGATTAAACAAACGATTTCTAAGTTTTTATAGGCGCTTAGGTAAGGATAGAAGTTTGGTCGTTCGATAATGGCCCCTACTTTTTTCAGGGCTTGGTTAGGAGTGCATTGGCCCTGGAACCACGTAAAGCTACCGGAGGTAGGATTAACAACCTGAAGAACCATGCCGAGTGTGGTGGATTTGCCGCTCCCATTGGGTCCGAGTAACCCGTATACGAATCCTTTTTTGATGTCAAAGGTTATCGGATGTACCGCTTGTCTTTTTCCGTAGCGTTTGTTGAGTTGGTGAACGCTGAGTAAAATGGGAGGATCAGAATGTGTCATTGTGCTATTGACGAACAAATGCGTATTTTGTTACAAATATAATTTTTCATGGCGCAACCGATTATGTCGAAAAAAAAACCAGCTTTTCCCATTGGAAAACGATTGGTGACCTATTTGACAAATTACAGTAGATACACGAAACTTCCCATTTTATACCAGGATTTGTTGCGTTTTGTGGGCTCAATAGTTGTCTATGACCAAAATCAAGAAGATACGCTTTGGATACGCGTCTATTTTGCCGATCATGAACGGGATGAAATTGATTACGGGTTAAAAAAAATATATGCCATACTTCATTCCGACGGAACAGAGTCCATTATTCCTCATTTGAGCATAGATGCCATTGATTACTGTACGTTTGGTAATTCCAAACC
>DFSJ01000042.1:8342-18601 GCA_002378585.1 Flavobacteriaceae bacterium UBA3440
AGGGTGTACGGATTGGAATTAGAGCATATGCTCTCTCCGTATAACCTACACTTTTTAGTGTATCAGGATACCATGATCGAAGAGCACATATCCGGTATTCCAGGGGATGTGTTTATCGACACCATGCTGGATGGCCTGAAACCACATGAGAAATCACAAATAGCCAAAGAATTTGTCAAGTTCAATGAACGTTGTATGATCCGTCTATTAGGCGATATGCGCTCTTACAACTACGTAGTGATACCCATCCACGATTTTGACCACGTGGAATATAAAATACGCGCTATTGATTTTGATCAACAGTCGTATGAAGGTAGGTTGATCATATACAGGCCTCAGTTTTTCAAAGAAAACAACCCAATGGTTTCGTTGGTTAAAGACCGGTTGCCCGCTTCCTCTGTGGAACAGTACAAGATTGAGGAGCGATCGATTACCGCTAAACGCATCTTGAGTAGAGAGGCTAGGCTGGAACAATTGCTCTCAGTTTATCGAAAGGATCGTGTGTCTACAGATGAAAACGTGACACAGTTATCCAAAGAAATATACGACCTAGCCATGGACAAGGCGTTTAGACAAGCGAAGAGCATGGGAGAGGTGTTGACTTTTGCGCTAGATTTTGTCAAGCGCAATTATCAAAATCCATCGGTATATCCCCAGGTTAATACCAGGAAAAGAGACTAGTTACCTCCCTGTTCTTTGTTGAAATATACCAGGTAGTAATACATTTGGCGCTCCTCATCCCAACCTTTTTCAACAAATTTTTGGGCTGATTCAGGATTGACAAAATCCAGCTTTATTTGAATGTTGGTGTCGAGTTGGATGACGTTGCGTATTTTTTTTCTGGACTCTGTTACCGCTTTATTGGCAATATCAAACTCAGCTACATCTTCCAAGTTGTATTTTGGACCTCGTTCCACCTTGTAGTGCTTGAATTCAGGAATTAATGCAGGATTATCGATAACCTCTTCGATAAATGCAGACTCATTAAAATGATCATTTTTGGCAAAATGATGAACAGCCTTGTTCATAAACAAGACCTCTTGTTGTTTGTCCTCTGCAGGAAAAACCACTTCTTTGGCAAATCCCTGACAAAATTTCAAATAGTTTTTGGTAAAGAAATGCCCATCTTCCATCAAGGAGACTCCCAGAAATGCCTCCAGCCAATACTTACTGTCGTATCGGTTGGTATCAATACTCATAATGCGGAATCCTGATTCTTGTTCTAGTTCAAGTACGATACACCCTTTGTCTAATTTATTGAGGTTGATCCCTTGTTTGATCCGCATTTCAGGCATGGTTTGCGTTCCTTCAACCTGAAGAAAATCTTGTTTGAGTTCACTTTTAAAAATGCCCAGTGCGTTGATTTTCTGATTGTTGTAGACCACTCCTTGAAGTTGCGTGACGTACAGTTCACCGCTTTTGATGTGTGGGTGTTTGGACTGATCGTAGAGGTGTTTGGCTATGTCACAACTGGCTTGATGGAAGGAGGTTGTTTTGTTAAACACCTGAGAAATTACTTGGTATAGCGGATGAAACTCTAAATCAACCTCGTGGGTGAAGTGATAGTAAACCTCCTCTTTTTCCCTAAACGGCTTAAAAAAAAATTCCTTTAAGTGCCCGTTCAGTTCGTCGTCTAGTACATGGGGTTCATTGCTGAGTAATAGTCCTTCGTTTTTGTGTTGGTTGCCAATTTTATGAATAGATAGTGCCTCAAATTGAGTATTAAAAAAATGAATCATAATGGTTTTAAATGCTTAGTTCCAAGTTTCCTCATCGTGAAACCCATAATCGTCAAGATCCTCATCGTTCAAGCCAAACTCGTCTTCGAACAGGTCTTCTTCATCAATTTCTTCCCCATCAAATGATTTCTCTGGCACATCATCGGGTAGGTTGCCAAAAGAAAAAACAACCCCTGATTTCGCATCATCAGCCAGTGCAGGAACTTGATCGATCCATTCTACAAAGAAGGTCCATAAATTCATGAAGTCATAGACGTATATCAACTTCTTATTGGAGAGTTCTCTGGCTTCTTCTACGGTAGTGTGTTGCATGTTCTGACCCTCTCCCATATCCATCAACGAAATCTCTTGATCTTGCACCCATTCGCTATCGCAGGTGTAGAATGAGGCCATTTCTTGCCCATTAAATCCAAAACTGCTGTAAATCTGCTGGTGTAGATCGGCCAACGAGGCCGATGGATCGATAGCGATGTCTCTAAAAACATCTGATTTGTCGTCCAGAATGACGCGTATTTTGTCGTATTTCATACTATTGCTCCGTATTTTTTGAGGTGATCAGGTCCAAAATTGTTTTCCATTGAAGGCCAAAAATTAATGTAGCCAATACTAAGTGAATTGTTTGGCTTCCCATCGGGAAATTTAGATAAAAAAGTACGATTCCAGAAATGGCTGCACCAACCATTAATCCGAGGGTAACAAGGTGTCTCCTGCTTAATTCAGACGGGCTTATGCGCCAAATCCACCATTGTACAAGCAGCAGAGCAATTGAAAAAGAGCGATGTATGTAAAAAATCACTGGAGGACTCTGTAGCCAAATTTCAGGATGAAGGCCTGAGGTGATTTCAGACTGATGGTCTACATACGACCTGACTTGGGTGCCCAAAATCACTTGAATGGCCAATAAAGCCAAAGCTCCAAACGAAAATTTGAGCAAAGAAGAATTGAATTGTGTGGCTATATGTTTTTTGGGCCACAGGGCCATCAACGCTCCGATGATGACCAAAGCCATGAGCATGTGCAAGGTGATTTTAAATGGAGCCAATACGGAATAAACCACTGTAGCACCAAGCCATGCTTGAAACCCCATCCCAAAAACTACCCCCCATGCCAAAACAGTGTGTCCTTTTTTTGTCCGCCACATGGATAGTGAAAACAAGGCCATCAATAAAGTAGCCAAGCCAGCTATGGCGCCTAACAGTCTATTGATGTATTCAACCCAAGTGTGGTAGGGGTTAAATACGGCATAGTCGTGTTTAGTGTATTCGGCCCAGTAGGCGGGATTAAATTCGTTACCAGTCATAAAATCCTTTTGAGCTACCCATAGCTGTTCATCTTTAATGATGACATGTCCCTGTTTGAATTCTCTTTCAGGGGCCCACCTAAGCGCGGATTCCTCTGTAGGAGGAATGTAGTAGCCAAAGCATTTTGGCCAGTCTGGGCAACCCATACCACTTCCAGTCATGCGGACGAAGGCTCCCGCAATAACCACCAAGTAAACTAGGATCAACGATATTTTTACCCAAGTGTTAAACTGTTGTTTCATAAAGCCGAATTGATGGGGGTTAATCCCAAAGAAATACCTTTTTTAAGCATTAATGCTCGAGCTGCTTCTTTCTGGTTAGGTATTTCACCTTCCAAAATAGCTTCCTTGATGGTTTCTTTGATTTGACCGATGAATGGTGAAGGACCTATACCAAAAGTTTCCATGATTTCTGCACCATCTACGGGTGGTTGAAAATTCCGCAAATGATCTCTCTGTTCCACTTCGGCAATTTTTTGACGAACTGTGGCAAAGTTCTGCATGTACCTCTTTTGTTTTTTCGGATTCTTGGTCGTAATGTCCGCCTCGCAAAGGGTCATTAAATCTTCCAAGTCGTCTGAGGCGTCAAACACCAACCTTCTCACGGCACTATCAGTCACGAAATCTTCAGCAATGATAATGGGGCGTGAACTCATGGCAACTAATTTTTGCACGTACTTCACCTTTTCATTGAGCGGCATATGCAGCCTTTTGAAAAGTTTATGAACCATTTTGCCACCCAAGAATTCATGCCCATGGAATGTCCATCCTATTTTGGGATCAAACCGTTTTGTTGGTGCTTTTCCAATATCGTGTAAAAGCGCCGCCCATCTGAGCCATAGCTTTTCTGTGGTTCGAGATATGTTGTCCACAACTTCCAAAGTATGCCAAAAATTATCTTTGTGTCGTTGTCCTTCAATTTCTTCAACACCCAATAAAGCGGTCACTTCTGGTAGGATGATGTCGAGTAAACCAGCCTCATACATCAGAGACAGTCCTGCGCTGGGCTTCGGTGTAGACATGATCTTATTCAGTTCATCAACGATACGCTCCGGGGCAATAATTTTTATTCGTTCAGCTTGATTTTTTATGGATAGCCAAGCTTGGGGGTCGATCGTAAAATCAAGTTGAGCAGCAAAACGAATCGCCCGCATCATTCTCAATGGATCGTCGCTAAAAGTCACTTGAGGATCTAGTGGGGTAATCAACAATTTAGCAGCTAAATGATCAACTCCGGTAAAAGGATCAAGCAATGCACCCCATTGATTTTGATCCAGGCTGAGCGCTAAAGCATTAATGGTAAAGTCACGCCTATTTTGGTCGTCTGCCAAACTGCCGGGTGCCACTTTTGGATTTCGGCTGTTGTGTGTATAGCTTTCTTTGCGCGCTCCGACAAACTCAAGTGTGATGTCTTGATAGTGCAACATGGCTGTTCCATAGTTTTTAAACACACTGACCTCTGAAGCGCCCGGCAGTGCATCGGCCAATGCTTGAGCAAGAGCAATACCATCTCCAACCGCCACAATATCAATGTCTTTCGACCCCGCCCTATTCAACAGGTGGTCACGAACATACCCACCAATCACATAACACTCTAAATCAAGGTTTTGCGCAACGTGACTTAAAGTTTTAAATACAGGGTGATTTAATGCTTCAACGCAGTAGATATTTGGACTCATGAGCGAATAATGGCAACCTCTCCATTCGATTTTAAGCGAATTATGGTTGAAGGTCGAGACAGAGTTAACGATTGATCCAAAGGTACTATATAGTCAACAGCTTGTAAAATCTCTGGGGTTATTTCCGCAAAAGATTTTGGAAAAGGGTTGCCCGATTTGTTGGCAGAAGTGGCCACTAATGGTTTGCGCATTTTTTGAATGAGTCGCTGACAAAAGGTGTGTTTGACCACCCGAACTCCCAGACTTCCGTCGGGGGCCAATAAATTTTCTGCCACTGATTTAGCACCATCTAGTATCAGGGTTAAAGGATGCTCAGATAGTTCGATTAAATCGTAACCTACTTCTGGGACATCGATGATCCATCGCGAAAGCATCGCATCAGATTCCATCAAACAAATCATGGATTTGAGTTCATGTCGGTTTTTTATATCGTAAATACGTTGAACGGCCATTTTATTCGTGGCATCGCATCCCAACCCCCAAATGGTATCCGTGGGAAACAAAATCACTCCACCACCGTCAATTACCTCATGGGCTTTTTTCACGATTTGGTTTAGATCAGCTCCGGAAAATGTGTTAGAATTTGATTCCACTGAATTCTGTTTTTGTCTTGATGTACATTCGATTTCTTTAAACTGACCTTTTGACTGCCCAATATAGGGATGGGTTCAAAAGAATAACCACTCCATTTAATCGGAGTATCGTTGAGTAACGCCATAGCTTTAAACCATAAATCATCAGATTTAGGACAAAGCTTTTGAAAAAGCTCCATGTCACCCACTTGATGGTTAAAACTGTGGGGAGGGTAGAGGACTCCTGACGATCCAATCGCTAATAAATCCGCTTCATCATACGGTTTTGAGCGATCCCAATTCCATTGAGTGTAGGGTAAAAGCTCACCCAATTCATTTCGTTTAATCAGCCTACAATGGTGGGCCATGATGTGTCCCGGATGTGAAATATGAGCGCTGTAAAGTGTTGATAGCCAATTTTTGGGATAAATCAAATCGTCATCACAGGTGACGACCAGGTCATTCGGGAAACTTTTGAGGGATTCAATCAGTTTAAGCTGTGGGCCATCAATATCGGAAAAGCGTATTTCAAAGCGCGGTCCGATCATTTTATTGAGGGAATGGGGAACCTTGTTTTCTAGGGTTTTATTTAACCACAACACGATTTTTTTTGGAGCTAAATCTTGTTCCAGCATATTGCGCACCACTAAGTGAAGCGCTTTTAACCGCGGTTCAAAGCTAGTGAGACTGACCACCAAATCAGGTGTGTCTTCAGGGGTCTGAGACCATAGATTTTTGGTGTATAATAAAAGTCTTCCAGAATGAAATATGGATAATGGATACTCTTTGAGTTTCATGACCCAAAAATAACGATAACCAAGGATTGTTTTTCTAATTTTGGGCAAATTAATCCGATGAGAGAATCCTCTGTATCCATATCTGTGGTATTAAGCACCTACAATGCGGTTGCTTGGCTGGAAAAAGTATTGTGGGGTTTTAATGCACAAACATTTAGGTATTTTGAGTTAGTGATCGCCGACGACGGTTCTGGCCCTGAGACCGCTGCACTAATTGAAAAAATGAGGTCCTATGTTTTTTATCCGATCCAACATGTTTGGCAAGAAGACGAGGGTTTTCAGAAGTCGCGTATTTTAAACAAAGCAATTTTAGCCGCCCAGGCTCCCTATATTGTGATGACTGATGGGGATTGTATCCCAAGGGCAGACTTTTTGGAAGTTCACCACCGAAACAAGACTCCTGGATACTTTTTGTCGGGAGGTTATTTTATGTTACCCATGGTTATTTCTGAAAAAATCACTTCAGAAGATATCGATCAACAGCGTTGTTTTTCACTAAAGTGGCTAAAAAGTCAGGGGCTTAAACGCAGTTTTAAAAATAATAAACTCAGCGCTCAAGGAAACTGGGCTAAATGGCTCAACAGTTGGACACCGACTAAGGCGACTTGGAATGGCCACAATGCTTCAGGCTGGAAAGAGGATTTATTGGCGGTCAATGGCTTTGACGAGCGGATGCAATACGGTGGTCAAGACCGCGAATTGGGTGAGCGTTTAGTGCATTTAGGTATTAAATCCAAGCAGTTGAGGTACAGTGCTATATGTATTCATCTCGACCACAAAAGATCGTACAAAACCAAGGAGTCCATCGATAAAAACAAGGCCATTCGCCGAGAAGTAGCTAAGCTTAAGTCGAGTTGGACTGACTTCGGGATCAAAAAAACTCCTTAACTTGGTTTAAGCAGATACGCTGTATTCTCGGAGCGCATCATTGAGTGATGTTTTCTTGTCCGTACTTTCCTTTCTAGTTCCGATGATCAATGCACAGGGAACTTGGTAGGTCCCTGCATTAAATGTTTTTGTGTAGCTTCCAGGGATGACCACAGATCGAGCGGGTACATAACCCTTGTATTCTAAGGGCTCAGTTCCTGTGACGTCAATAATTTTAGTGGATGCAGTCAACACTACATTGGCGCCAAGAACAGCCTCTCGCTCCACGCGAATACCCTCAACGACGATACATCGCGATCCGACAAACACATCATCTTCAATGACTACAGGGGCCGCTTGTAAAGGTTCTAACACACCGCCAATCCCTACGCCACCACTGAGGTGTACATTTTTGCCAATCTGAGCACAACTACCCACAGTAGCCCAGGTATCTACCATAGTGCCTGTGTCAACATAGGCACCAATATTCACGTAACTAGGCATCAATATGGTTCCAGGAGCAATGTAGGCTCCATGTCTTGCTACAGCATGAGGAACCACCCTAATACCTTTTTCAGCATAGCCTCGTTTCAGCGGCATTTTGTCATGGAATTCAAAGATACCCAATTCATGGGTTTCCATCTGTTGGATCGGGAAGTAAAGCACCACTGCTTTTTTTACCCACTCATTGATTACCCAACCCGATGAGGAAGGTTCTGCACACCTGAGCTGACCGCTGTCTACCAATTCGATGACACTTCTGATGGTTTGTTGTGTTTTCTCGGTTTTTAGTAAAGATCGATCTTCCCAAGCAGCTTCAATAATGGATCTAAATTCAGTCATGTCTCGTTATTTTGAGGCGCAAATATAAACCAGGATATTTTATTTGGCATCCCAATCCCTTCAAATCACAAATTAAGCTGTAATTTTGTCAAAAATGAGCAGAATACTCGCCTTAGACTACGGAACCAAGCGCACAGGCATTGCTGTAACCGACCCTTTGCAGTTGATTGCATCCGGTTTGTGTACAGTGAATACCCCTGAGTTGATGACTTTTCTACAGCAGTATTTATCCGAAGAATCGGTTGCCTGTGTAGTTCTGGGCGCCCCCAGAAGGTGGGATAACACCACGGGACCCATAGAAGACGAAATACAAGCCTTTATTCAGCGCTTCCAATCTTTGTTCCCTCTGATGCCTTTAGATCGCCAAGATGAACGGTTTACTTCAATGATGGCTCAACAAGCCATGATTGATGGAGGGCTTAAAAAAGCTAAACGCCAAGATAAAGCCCTAGTGGATCAAATAAGTGCTACACTAATTCTACAATCCTACTTAACTAAAAAAAGATGATACTTCCCATAGTTGCATATGGCGATCCAGTATTGCGCCAAAAATGTGCTGAAATAACACCCGACTATCCTGAGCTGGATGTTTTGATTGAAAATATGTTTGCCACCATGTACCACGCCAGTGGTGTAGGTCTTGCCGCCCCCCAAATAGGGTTGAATATTCGACTTTTTGTGGTGGACACCAAGGCTTTTTCTCAAGATGAGGAACTCAGTGCAGAAGAGCAAACAGAACTCGCACAGTTTAAGAAAGTATTGATCAATCCGATGTTGATCGAAGAAGATGGTGAACCGTGGTCATTCAACGAAGGATGCCTCAGTATACCGGATATTCACGAAGAAGTATCTAGAAAACCTCATATAGTTTTGCGTTACCAGGATCAACAGTTTGTGGTCCACGAGCAACCATTTACGGGACTCATTGCCCGTGTGATTCAACACGAGTACGATCACATTGAGGGTGTATTGTTTATCGATAAATTATCCCCATTAAAAAAACGTTTGCTTCAGAGAAAGCTAACAGACATCACTCAGGGCAAAGCAAGTCCTAGTTACCGCATGAAGTTTCCGAGTATAAAATCAAAAAAATAATCAAAAAACGGCCTAAAGCCCATTCTCAATTCATTTTCTATTTATGCAACTCGACAAAATTGTATCTATTCCAGGTAAACCCGGACTTTTTGAAATCATCACACAAACTCGTGCTGGATTTGTTGCACAGTCTTTGTTGGATGGAAAAAAAATCAGTATTGCGTTTAAAAACAACATCAGTGTTTTAAATGAAATTGCTATTTATACCCTAGATGAAGAAGTACCACTTAAAGAAGTATTTCAAAAAATCTGGGATAAAGAAAATGGCAGCGCTACTACTGTATCGCACAAAGCGGATAAAGATGCCTTGGAGGCCTATTTCTTTGAAGTACTCCCCAATTTTGACGAAGACCGTGTTTATCCAAGTGATATCAAGAAAGTGCTTCAGTGGTACAACTTGCTGCTAGAAAAAAACCTGCTCGCACCAGTACAAATCAAAACAGATGAACCCGAGATCGAGTCAGCTCCAGGCGTTTGATCGCTTGTTAACCATCATGGATGAACTCAGGGCTCAATGTCCTTGGGATCAAAAACAAACCTTTGAGACGCTTCGTCCATTGACTATTGAGGAAACCTATGAACTGGCTGATGCCATTTTGGAAGGGGATGCCAGGGAAATTGCCAAAGAGGTAGGTGACTTGATGCTTCATTTAGTTTTTTACGCCAAAATTGGCAGTGAAAAGCAGCAGTTTGATATTGCCGACGTGATTAATCAATTATGCGAGAAACTGATACATCGCCACCCCCATATCTACGGTGATGTCGTTGTGGCTGACGAACAAGAAGTAAAAAGAAATTGGGAACAATTAAAACTAAAAGAGGGTCAAAAAGGAGTGTTGGCCGGTGTTCCTAAGGGTCTTCCTGCCCTTGTGAAGGCGACCAGAATACAAGAAAAAGCGGCAGGCGTTGGTTTTGATTGGGAAAATTCGACCCAAGTTTGGTCTAAGGTTGAAGAGGAAATAGCCGAGTTTTTGTCGGAGGTTAAACAAAAGAACCAGCAAAAAGCAGAGGAGGAGTTTGGGGATGTACTTTTTTCTCTGATCAATTATGCCAGGTTTCAAGGAATAGACCCTGAAAGTTCACTCGAAAGAACCAATAAAAAATTTATCCAACGATTTGCGCATATGGAAGCCTCCATGAGCGCACAACAACGAACTTGGTCGTCTTATACTCTTGAGGAATTAGAGTCATTGTGGCAGCAAGCCAAATAGTTGAGTCCAGACCCATCTAATCCTTTATCTTAGCACTTTAAATCGATACAATTTGTTGACCAAGTACACCAAGGAATTTGCCTATAACCTGAAGCTTTCTTTTCCTGTCATTTTAGGATTATTGGGGCACACATTTGTCGCATTTGCCGATAATAT
>DFSJ01000042.1:18957-21860 GCA_002378585.1 Flavobacteriaceae bacterium UBA3440
ATTGGCTTTTCAACTGCGATTACCCCTTTGGTGGCTGAAGCCGATGGTGCGCAGGACAGTGCCTCAGGCAAATCCGCATTAAAACATGGATTAATCCTTTGTTCTGCATTAGGATTTAGTTTGTTTGCGATGATTCTGTGGGCCAAGCCTTTGATGTACCGCATGGAACAACCAGAGGAAGTAGTTGCTTTAGCGTTGCCCTATCTAGATCTTGTAGCTTTTTCCTTAGTTCCCTTAGTTATATTCCAGGCGTTCAAACAATTTTCTGAGGGCATGTCCCGCACTAAATATCCGATGTATGCTACCGTTGTAGGTAACCTTGTCAATATTGTATTGAACTATCTGTTTATTTTCGGAAAGTTTGGCGCCCCAACTTGGGGAATAGTTGGTGCCGCCGTAGGAACCTTGGTATCTAGGGTAGTCATGGTGTTTTTACTCTGGTATTTGTTGGCTCAGGATAAATCGATGAATTACTATGTACTGCGATTTAATTGGCGCATCGTCGATTTTGCCAAGCTAAAAAAAATTATACAATTGGGTTTCCCCTCAGCCATGCAAATGTTTTTTGAAGTTGCGTTGTTCACTGCAGCGATTTGGCTCAGTGGTGTGCTCGGGAAAAATGCTCAGGCAGCCAATCAAATTGCACTTAATTTATCAAGCATGACGTTTATGGTTGGTATGGGGCTTGGTGTAGCTGCTATGATTCGTGTGGGAAACCAGAAAGGCTTAAAGGACTACATCAATTTAAGGCGTATTGCTCAGTCAATTTTTCTGTTGACTTTGCTTTTGGAAGTTGTTTTTGCGGGACTATTTATGTTGGGAAGACATCTATTTCCCACGATTTACTTGAATGTCGAAGACCTTAAAAATGCAGTAGACAACGCTGAAGTGATCAGCATAGCCGCTCAATTGTTACTGGTAGCCGCATTTTTTCAAATTTCTGATGGGTTACAAGTAGTCGTATTGGGGGCCTTAAGGGGTTTACAAGACGTCGTTGTCCCCACCGTGATTACGGCCATTGCCTATTGGGCTATTGGATTTCCACTTTGTTTTTATTTAGGGCTTCGCACTGATTTGGGCTCTACGGGAATTTGGATTGGGCTTTTAGCAGGACTAACCGCTTCCGCAGGAATGCTCTACCTTAGATTTCAATATTTGACCAAAAAACTGATTACCGATAACCACTAATACAGAAGATATGGAATTACCCAAGTTTATTTTAGGAGACAATACTGATTTTCCCGATGCTATTTATGTCGTTCACACGGAATATCCACGATTTATTTTGAATCTAGCCGACGATGATATCGAATGGTTGGAGGAATTTGATCCTGAAGATGAAGAACAATTGGAGACAGAGACCTTGAAACTGATTGAGGAAGCTACTGCTTTTTATGATCGCGAAATTGATCGCTACGACGAAGAGGACGAACAAGAGGATTAAATCATGGATTTTTGGCATTGGGAAAAGCAGCTGCTGTGGGCCATTAACGGATGGGGTAGCCCTGAATGGAATGGCTTTTGGGTAGGTGTTTCGTATACGCCCTGGAGTTTTCCTATCTACACAGCATTACTCGTTTGGATAGGTTATCGATTTACCCTAGTCAAAAGGGCCCAAGTGCTGGGTATGGTGGGCTTTCTAATTTTGCTCAGCGACCAAACTTCTCAGTTTTTTAAACAAGGTGTAGGGCGTTTAAGACCTTGTCATGAACCTGAACTTGAGGGAACACTTCAATTACTCAAGGATAATTGCGGGGGATCATTTGGTTTCTTTTCTGCGCATGCATCCAATAATTTTGGCCTTTTTTTCTTCTTTTACCTCCTGATAGGTCAATATGCCCCGAATACTTTTTGGGTAAACACAGCTAGAATAGGGCTGCTTTTTTGGGCGGCATTAGTTTCCCTTTCCCGAGTAGTTATTGGGGTGCATTATCCAACTGATGTGCTTTTTGGTATGTTGGTCGGTCTATTTTATGGTTGGCTGGTGTATCAGTTAACCCTAAAATGGTTTACAAAAGGTAAAGCATGACAGATCGTATTCTACTATTATTGATGGCTGTTGCCATGGCCTTTGGCCTGTCGGTTCCCTTGATGGAAAACGATGCGGCTCAATTTGCAGTCATGGCTCAACGCATGATTTTAGAAAATGATTTTTGGTCTTTATACAAGGGGACAGAACCCTATCTGGACAAACCTCATCTTCATTTTTGGCTTTCAGCTTGGTCGATGAAGCTATTCGGACTCCACCATTGGGCCTATAGATTACCCGCAGTGATTTCTCTATGGCTCGGGGGATACAGTGTGTACAGGTGGTCACTACTGAGTCAACCCAAACACGTTGCTAGATGGGCAGCCATTATTTTTTTGTCCACCTACAGCATCGTATTGGCCTCTATGGATGTGCGTACCGATGCGGTGCTGACTGCTGCAGTAGCTTGGGCATTATGGCAGTTTGCCGATTACCTCACCAACGAGCGATGGAATAATTTGTTTTGGGGTGCTCTGGCCACCGCCTTAGCTTTTTCAGCTAAAGGGCAACTTGGTTTGGTATTGGTTGGTTTGCCCGTACTAGCGCAATTGTGGCATTCAAAAAAATGGCCTCTGTTATTCAGATGGCCCGCAGTGATTGCCCTAGGGGTATTTGCCTTGGGAATTAGTCCGGTCTTGTATGCCTACTATCTTCAATTTGACTTACATCCCGAATTGGTCATTCGCGGTGTCGATCAACGCAGCGGTGTCTTTTTCATCCTTTGGGAACAAAGTTTTGAACGGATGAGTGGTACGGGTATGGGTACCAATAGCCCAGATTACTTGTTTTTTTTCCATACATTTTTGTGGGTATTTATGCCCTGGACGCTAGCGGGATGTTACGCATGGGCAAGTCGTTGGAAGCAGATCAAATC
>DFSJ01000042.1:22223-36368 GCA_002378585.1 Flavobacteriaceae bacterium UBA3440
TTGATCAGTTTCGCTCAATTTAAATTGCCTCACTACCTCAACGGCACACTACCCCTATGGGCTGTCTTAACTGCTCCATACCTTTCTGTATTGGCTCAAAAGAGGCACTGGGTAATTGCGCAGAAAACACTGTTGACTTTAGCGTTGGTATTTAGTGGCGTTTTAGTTTGGGCCTTTGGAAATGGCAGTCATTTAGGTGTCTGGGTTGCGTTAGTAGGTGTTGTAGCTCTACCTAAGCTATGGCGTTCTCCCTCAGGTATGATATGGCGATATACCGGGGTAATTTTTGGCGGAATTTATCTGTTGATGCATGTATTTTTTTATCCAAAACTACTGGAATATCAGTCAGGGATCAGTTTAGCAAAAGCTTGGCATAAAGACCGTGTAGGTAAAATAGATGCCCCCATTTACAAACTCGATGATCAGTACACCTGGTCTATGGATTTTTACACCCACCAACCTTTGCAAAAAATGGATAAACAAGAGCTTGAATCCATATCAGCAGGTTGGCTTTATTTGGATGATGATCCAAGCGTATTATTGAAGGATTCTACACGTTCCTGGACCTTGATTAAAAAATCTCCGCATTACAGAATTACCCGTCTTAACTGGAGTTTTATTCATCCAAAGACCCGTGATCTACAGTTGTCCCATCGCTATTTGGTTTGGGTGTCGCCGGATCAGTAATTGCCCAAATAGGTTGGCGAAAATGGTAGTATACACCTGTAAAAGAAACCAAAGCAGTCAAGGCAAAAAACAATAAACTGATTCCCAGAGAAATGGTTTGATCTAAACCCAACCACAAGGATCCGTAGTAAAAAGTGATTTCCCTACTGCCCATACCCCCAATCGTGAGTGGCAATACGGCAGCGACGGAAGAAATTAAAAACACGACCAAATAGCCGAGAATGTCTTGTTCTGCATGAAGCGACCAAAGCAAAAATAAGGCCGAAAGTAGCTGAGCACCTTGAACCCCCAGCGATAATAAACTACCCTTCCAGAAATTGCCCCAGGTATTCTTAAATAATAGATACACCAGTAGTCCGTACCCAATGCTCCCTAAAATCCCTGCGATGACATACATCCAAGGACGTTCATAAAAAGGCAATTCAACAACAAATGCGGCTAGAATCACCACCCAAACAGCCAGGGCCCAAACTCCTGAAATCCTATCCAGTAAAAGTGCAGAAAGTCCCTTTTTTAGGCTCAGTACTGATGTTTTCTGGTAGATAAAAGCTTTGTATCCATCACCGCCTATTCCCCCTGGTAAAAATAGGTTATAAAACATGCCCAACAAGTATAACCTAGCTTGTTGGGGGAAAGTCCAGTTTAACCCTAACCAATTCATCAACAGGTGAAGCCTGAGGAGTGATATCCATTTTGAGGCGGTAAAGAGCACTAATGCACCAAATAGCCAAAGGGGGTTGGAGTCAATCCACAACTCCCAAATGTCACTAAATGGAACTTTTGAAAATAAAAGATAAAGCAGGATTCCGCTAAAAAGGACTTTGAGTACTGTGAGCAGGTTTTTATTGAACTTGGCCACCTTTGCTGATCTTTTTGATGCGGTACGGTCTTTTTTGTTGAGATTCGTAATAGGTGCGAATCAGTAATTCCATGACAATCCCAATGGTAAATAATTGTATTCCTGCTAGTATCAACATCATGGCCAGGGTTAATAATGGTCGATCTCCAATTTGTTCACCAGAGAGTTTAATAACTAATAAATAGATATTGGCTATTCCCCCTAAAATCATTAGCAATACACCAAATATCCCAAATAGGTGAATGGGGCGTTGAAAATATTTGCGAATAAACAGTAAAAGCATCATGTCAGCAATCACTTTAAATACGCGCTCCAGACCATATTTTGAGGTGCCTGCATGTCGAGCGTGGTGTTTTACGGGTACTTGTTTGATTTGCGCCCCTTCTAAAAATGCCAAAAGCGTGATAAATCGGTGCATTTCCCCATATAGATTTAGGTCTTTAGCAATGTCTTTATCAAATACTTTTAGAGCACACCCATTGTCTTTAATATCGAGTTTAGTTACCCTGCGCACCAGGAAATTGGCGATTTTTGAGGGAATGGTTTTTACCCAACTGTCTTGTCTTTTTTGTCGGATACCTGTTACTAGATCAAAGCCGTGATTCACCGCTTGGTCCAACATCATGGGAATATCCGTGGGATCATTTTGTAAGTCTCCATCCATGGTGATGATATAGCGTCCTTGTGCTACATCAATACCAGCAGCTAGGGCTAAGCTCTGTCCATAGTTTTTTTTCAAATGAATGAGTTGGACTGATTGATCCTGCATTTGGTCGATGCGTTTTCTAGTATCATCTGTAGAAAAATCATCGACATAAATAATTTCGTAGTGATAACCCGGAAGTGCCTCATGGATTTTTTTTGTCAGTAAGACTACGTTGTCTTGTTCGTTGTATAGGGGGACGACGATGGAGAGTAAATCTGAGGTAACAGGATCCATAATGGGATAATTAGGAGACAAAAATAGGCAAATATTCCCGGTCTATAAATCAAAGATCCGGTAGGAGGTGGTTTGGGAATAAACTTCGTGTGGATGAAGTGCTACAGAACCAAGATTTGGAAAACTTGGAGCATTAGGAGGCCTCTGGGCCTCTAAGCAAAATGAATTTCTCGATTCAGGAGTAAAAACAACGACACTGGGTTGATCTGTCCACATCTCCATTCCCAGTGAAGTTAACGGATCAATAACCCTAACCGGTTTAACTGTAGAGTCCTCAAGCATATAGACGTGATCGAGTCTTTTATGACCCAATACACATGGTTGATTAAAATTCATATCCGTTTGACTAATGGGAATAATGGCTCCTGTCGGCAAAAGTTGTTCGTCCGTCGCTAAAATGCCGTACGCAGGTATTTCAAAAATCAGTCGGTTCAAAAAAGGAGTACGATCCCACTGAAAATAGGTATGGTTGGTGAGATTCACCCAAGTCGATTGGTCTGTTTCTGCTTGGTACCTTAGTTCTAGTTGGTTTTCTTTCAGGGTATACGTAAGGGAAACCTGTAGGTTTCCAGGAAATCCTGAATCCCCATCACCACTGAGTAAACTCAAAGTGACATAGGGGTAGGGCAGTGTGCCCACTTCGGTAAATACCCAATCTTTTTTAGAAAATCCTGCAGATCCTCCATGCAATTGAAAATAGTCAGTGCTTTCCAAGCTAATAGGTTCCCCCCCCAATTCACCCTTTGAGTTGATTCTTCCAGCATGCCTTCCGATCACTGCTCCCGTATGCCAAGGGTCATTGCGGTAACTAGCTTCATCGTCTAGACTGATGATTAAGTTTTTCCCTTTGTAGGTAAATCGATGTAAAATGGCACCAAAACTCAATACGGTTATGGATAGATCTCCGTGATTCAGCGCGATGGATCGTTCCATATGGGGGTACATCAGTGGCTGTCTTTTTTAAGTAAATCTGGTCTTTTTGCTTTGAAAGCCTCAAAACGAGGGACGGAAACGGCCCTGATGTATGGATTATTGGGGTTCTTCTTTTCGAAGTCTTGGTGGTACCCTTCAGCGGCATAAAATAACGTCATGGGCTGTATTTCGGTGACTATAGGTTTTTTGTATTTAATTGCCTGTTGGGCCATCACGGATTCAATATCTTGGCGTTCTTGAGCGTTGCTGAAGAAGGCAATTGATCGGTATTGAGTTCCTCGGTCAGGTCCTTGTTGATTTAAGGTTGTTGGGTCATGGGACTCAAAAAAAGCAGTCACCAATGTTTTAAAAGAAATCTGTTGGGGATTGTAAATAACTTCCACCGCTTCTGCGTGTCCAGTTCTTCCTTGAACCACTAATTCATAAGTAGGATTGGCATAATTTCCTCCTGCGTAGCCAGACACAGCTTCTTCAACCCCTTTGAGGGATTCAAATACAGCTTCGACACACCAAAAACACCCCCCTGCGAAATAGGCTTTTTTAAGGCTAGATTTTTGAGTTTGACCTTGAGCCATACCCACGGCTAAAAATAAAATCAACAGCAACTTATTCATGAACTCCTGGTTGTTTGATTTCAAAATTCTCTGCCTTTTTCGCTTCTTCCACTTGTTTTCTCACATCAGCTAACAATGCTTTTGCATCGTACACAATACCGTCTTTAATGGTAAACAGAACTCCGCCAACGCGAACGACTTCGTTGTCTTGATTAAGTCTAATCGCTCCTGTACCATAAAGTACCTTGAAGTTTTGTAGTGGATTTTCGCCAACCAATACCATATCCGCTTTCTTTCCGACGGCGATACTCCCGATTTGATCTGCTACACCCAGTGCTTCAGCTCCTTTTAGTGTGGCGGATTGGATTACTTCAAGTGGATGAAAACCAGCTTCCCGCATTAATTCTAATTCACGGATGTAAGCAAAACCATAGAGTTGGAATATAAAACCTGAGTCAGATCCTGTGGTTACACGACCTCCTTTGTTCTTGTACTCATTGATAAATTGCATCCAAAGTTGGTAGTTTTTCTTCCACGCCACCTCTTGTTCAGTACCCCAATCGTGCCAGTAGGAACCATGAGATATCATACTGGGTTGATAAAAACGCCAAAGTGATGGGAGGGTATATAGTTCGTGCCATTCGGCTCTTCGGGCTGCCTGCAGGTCTCTATTGGCCTCGTAAATATTGAATGTAGGGTCAATGGTAAAATCTAGGGCAAGTAATTCATCCATAACGGCATTCCATTTCTCGGTGCCAGGTTGTGCTGCTTGAGCCCATAGTTTACCCGCTTCCTCAAACCTATTTTGCTCGTTGTTGTAGTTGTAGTCAAGTGAATATTGTTGAACGGTTTGTCCTTCAAAAAGCGCTTCTGGAAGTCCGTACCAATGCTCCATAGAAGTGAGTCCTGCACGCGCAGAATGCAAGACATTCCATCGCGCTACATTAAGTTGAGCGTGGTGGCAAGCTGACCGTAATCCAAGTGCTTTGTTTTCTTGAAGCGCAGCTTCCATGATGGCGGGTTCTGCACCAAAAAATTTAACGCCATCCGCTCCCTTTTTGGCGTTTTCACGCACCCATTGTCTAGCCTGTTCCGGGGTATTGATACCTCCTTTTTGGCCTTCGCCAAATCCGGTGTAAGCAAAAATCCTCGGGGCAATAATCTTATTTTTCTCACTATCTCTCTTTAGGGCCAAGGTAATATCTAAACCTCGACCACTGGGTTCTCTGACTGTAGTTACCCCATGGGCCATCCATAACTTAAATACATAATCGGGGGAAGTTCCCTGAGCATCTCCTCCAATATGGCCATGCATATCCACAAATCCAGGCAACAAATACATCCCTGTGGCATCAATTTCGTGACCACCTGGCTTTAAAGCAGGTCTACTCTTGGGATTAATAGGGACATTGGGGTATCCAACCACCCTTACTTGCGTAATGACATTATTTTCCACAACAACATCCACGGGACCTTGCGGTGGCGCACCTGTTCCGTTGATCAAGGTAACCCCTCGAATAATTAATTGATCAAAAGGACCTTGACTCAAGGACTGCTGTGCCCAAGATAGGGTACAAGTCAGCAAAATGGTGTAAAAAAATATCTTTCGCATCTGTGTTATGAATTTACCAGCACCCAAGTTCCTTGTTTTAGCAAGGGCTCTGCTTGTTTGTATTTCATTTCCTTTTGTTCCCCGTTCATCATGTTCTTAATCATCACTTTGTCGTTTCTTCCCATTTTGGGGGCTTGGCGTACCACAGTTTCCACAGACGCCTGTTTTGAGGCAGTAGCTCCTGCATTACGCGCTTGTGCAGCTCGCTCATCACTGTTGAGTACCTCCTCTTTTGACAAGGCGAGTTTTTCTTTAGGACGGATCACTTGTGCCTCTCTCACTGAGGGCGCTTGAGGCCCTTCAGGTAGTTGTGCTTTAAATAAGAAAGATATAATCTCCTTGTTTACCCGGTCGATCATCGATTTAAAGAGCTCAAATGCTTCAAACTTATAGATCAACAAAGGATCTTTTTGTTCGTGAACAGCAAGCTGAACGGATTGTTTTAATTCATCCATTTTGCGCAAATGAGTTTTCCAGGCTTCGTCGATCAGTGCTAGATTGATGTTTTTTTCAAAGTCGGCAACTAACTGTTTCCCTTGTGTTTGGTAAGCTTTCTCTAAGTGCGTAACTACATTTAACGATTTCATTCCGTCAGTAAATGGAACGGATATTCGCTCAAAGTGGCTATTTGGATCATTGTAGACCTTTTCAATAACCCCAAAAGCTGATTGGGCAGCACGCTCCATTTTTTCTGTATACCGTTCACGGACCATTTGATAGAGGTATTGGGCTGATTGGCCTACGCTCATCTTGCTCCATGTCTCTTCATTAATTCCTGGTTCAAGTCCAAAATAGGTGATTATCTCGTATGTGAAATTTTTAAAATCTCCAGCTAGTTTGTTTTGTTCTGAGATTAATTCACACGTATCAAACATCATATTGGCAATGTCGAGTTGTAATCGTTCGCCGTTTAGTGCATGTCTGCGTCGTTTGTAAATCACTTCCCTCTGGGCGTTCATGACATCGTCGTATTCCAAAAGGCGTTTGCGTATGCCAAAGTTATTTTCCTCAACTTTTTTCTGAGCGCGCTCAATGGATTTAGTCATCATGCTGTGTTGGATGACTTCACCTTCTTCAAGACCCATACGGTCCATCAGTTTAGCCACTCGATCAGATCCAAATAGGCGCATGAGGTTGTCTTCTAAAGACACATAAAACTGTGAGCTACCTGGATCTCCTTGGCGCCCAGACCTACCCCTTAACTGTCGGTCAACCCTTCTAGAGTCGTGTCGTTCTGTCCCGATAATCGCTAGACCGCCAGCCTGTTTGACCTCTTCATTGAGTTTAATGTCCGTACCACGACCGGCCATATTGGTGGCAATAGTGACCACTCCAGGTTTTCCAGCCTCGGCCACAATATCAGCTTCTTTTTTGTGGAGTTTTGCGTTCAGTACATTGTGGGGAACTTTGCGCAAATCGAGCATGCGCGAGAGCAATTCTGAAATCTCTACGGAGGTAGTTCCGATAAGTACTGGCCTTCCTTGAGCGGATAGCCCGACGACTTCATCGATTATGGCGTTGTATTTTTCTCTTTTTGTCTTGTAAATGAGGTCTTCCTTGTCTTTTCTAGCTATTGGTCGATTGGTGGGAATTTCCACAACATCCAATTGGTATATTTCCCAAAGTTCCCCTGCTTCAGTCACTGCAGTTCCAGTCATACCAGACAGCTTGTAATACATGCGGAAGTAGTTTTGCAAGGTCACGGTGGCAAATGTTTGGGTCAATGCTTCAATGCGCACATTTTCCTTGGCCTCGATCGCTTGGTGTAATCCATCGGAATACCTTCTTCCATCCATGATCCTTCCTGTTTGCTCATCGACAATCATCACCTTGTTGTCCATGACGACATAGGCTACGTCTTTTTCAAACAGAGTATACGCTTTAAGCAGCTGGTTCAAGGTGTGAATTCGTTCACTTTTTATCGAGAAGTCTCTAAATAATTGCTCTTTTTCTGCAGCTTGTACGGATGGCTCTAAACCTTTTTGTTCAATTTTAGCCATTTCTGTCCCAATATCTGGTAGAATGAAGAAATCAGAATTATCCGCTGAGGATAACTCTTTAATACCGTTATTGGTCAGTTCTATTTGGTTGTTTTTCTCATCGATGACAAAAAGCAGTGTTTCATCCACCTTGTGCATTTCGCGGTTGTTGTCCTGCATGTATTGCCGCTCAGTCTTTTGAAGCAATTGTTTGATTCCTTCCTCGCTGAGGTATTTGATCAACGCTTTGTTTTTGGGTAGACCACGGTATACCCTGAGCAACTGAAATCCACCTTCTTTTAAGTCCCCTTCAGCTATTTTCTTCTTGGCTTCAACCAATACACCAGTCAGATAATTGCGTTGGGCATTCACCAATCGCTCAACCTGAGGCTTTAATTCATTGAACTCATGTCGATCGCCCTCAGGAACGGGGCCAGAAATAATTAATGGGGTACGTGCATCATCAATCAATACAGAATCCACCTCATCCACAATGGCATAGTGGTGGGGTCTTTGTACTAATTCGCCGGGCTGATGAGCCATGTTGTCTCTGAGGTAGTCAAAGCCAAATTCATTGTTAGTCCCATAAGTGATATCGGCTAAATAGGCTTTTCTTCTTCCCGGTGAATTGGGTTGATGATGGTCAATACAGTCGACGGTAAGTCCATGAAACTCAAAAATTGGAGCCATCCAGGCGCTATCCCTTTTGGCCAAATAATCATTGACTGTGACTAGATGAACTCCTAATCCACTGAGTGCGTTGAGGTAAACGGGTAGGGTAGCTACCAAGGTTTTCCCTTCACCTGTCTGCATTTCAGCAACTTTACCTTGATGAAGCACCATTCCCCCGATCAGCTGCACGTCATAGTGAACCATATCCCAACGCACCGCCTTCCCAGCAGCATTCCAACTGGTATGCCATTTGGCTTGATCACCCGATAAAACGACATAATCTTTGTCTGCCGAAAAAATTCGGTCTTGTTCCGTAGCTGTGACGGTGATCGAATCACTTTGGGCAAATCGTTTAGCCGTCTCTCGAACAACAGCAAATGCTTCTGGTAATAAATGATCTAATGCCTCGTCAATAGTTTTTTTGCGTTGTACTTGAAGTTCATCAATTTGGATGTAAAGGGCCTCGTTGGCATCGATATCCTGTTGGGATAAACTCTCTAGTTTTAATGCGTCAATTTGTTGATCAAGCGTTGATGTTTGTGCAGCGATGTACGTCTTAAACGCCTTGGTTTTTTGGCGAAGTTCATCGGCGCTTAATTGGGATAGCGCTTGTTCGTGTTGTTTAATTTTTTGTAATAAAGGCTGAAGTGATTGTACATCTTTTTGGGCTTTGTCGCCTACAAACACTTTTAGAATTTGATTAATAAAACTCATCTGGTAATAAAATGCTATATTTTGCTTTGTTTGTCAAGCAAAACCTTTCAAAAATACGTAAAAAAAAAGCCTCTGCAGAGGCTTTTTTAGGTTTGTTTGTCAACAGGTTTAATACTCGTCTTCGTTCCAAAGATAGTCTTCGTCTGAAGGGTAATCCGGCCATATCTCATCGATGCTTTCGTAGATTTCACCACCTTCTTCTTCCATGGATTGAAGGTTTTCTACGACTTCTAATGGTGCCCCTGTTCTGATGGCGTAATCAATTAATTCGTCTTTGGTTGCTGGCCAAGGCGCATCGCTCAAATATGAAGCCAATTCTAAAGTCCAGTACATAGCGGTTTGGGGTTAAATTAGATTTTTGCAAAAATAATTTTTAATCCCATCCGTGCAAGTTAAATAATAATTAAATAGTTGGTATCTAAGGATTTGATATCCAAAGGGTTTCATCAACCCCTTCACGCAGACTGACCATCCTGGCCCAAACAAACAAATAATCGGATAAACGGTTGACAAAAACTACCGTCTGTACAGGTATTTCAGCCAATTGATCTAAGCCTACTAATCTTCTCTCCGCAGTTCGGCAACAGGTTCTTGCCAAGTGCACTAAACCAACTTTCGGGTTTGGGCCTGGTATGATAAAATTGGTTAGCGGGGGTAGTATGGTCGCCCAATAATCCATACGCACTTCCATGGCTTCAACCAGTAGGTCCCAATGAGCGGCGTCAAATCGCGACATTTCGCCACTTCGATCCACTGCTAGCGTAGCGCTTATTTCGAAAAGGGCCTTTTGTATAGCAATAAATTCAAGATTGATTTCTGGATCCATGTCGGAATCGCGCAACAAACCAAGACGTGTGTTTAGTTCATCCAAACACCCATTAACTTCGATGCGCGCATCGTTTTTGTCCACTATGTTGCCATCAAGCAACATGGTTTTTCCTCGGTCTCCAGTTTTTGTATAGATCTTCATCTGAGCTATTTTAGCCAAAAATATTCTTTTTCCTGTCCTTTTTTAGCCACCAGAATTCCGTGTTTTCCCGTGTCGATTGACAGGGTAAAAATCTCGCTTAACATCTTCCAATTTATCCAAGATGTACGGTTGCTTCTGATGTTTTTTATCAATACCGTGCCGCGTTCAAACTGGGCCATCTCTTGAAGTCTATGCCACTGATCATCAGTGATTTCATGCGCATTTGCCTGAGCAAATATACTTTTTTTTTCATCGAAAATCAGTCCTTGTTCAAACCAACGTTGAATGGCCTGTTCCCAGTCTGAATTCTGCCTTGAATATTTTTTCCAAAAATTCTGATGAAAATCGAATACAAAAGGAGAGTGTATCCCTTGAATATGTGTCGAATTCAAGTAATAGCTCGTCCAGCTCTGTATCTGCCATAATTGGTTACTGACCCATTTCATCGCTGTATTCCATCCAGATCATCGTTTTCTCATCAATCTCATCGGTTACTTTGGCCAATTTAATGGAAAGTTTGGTCATTTCCTCTGGACTCAATCCAGGGTTCAAAAAAGCCAATTCAAGTTCCGATTTTTCTTTTTCTAAGACGGAGATTTGAGTTTCTATCTTTTGTATTTCTTTTTTAATCTGCAGGTTTTGTTGCGGAGTCTTTACTTTGGACACCTCTTTTTTGTTCTCAGCACTTTGGCTTGAAGAAGATTTAGGGGCTTCCTGAGTATAGGCTCGATAATCCGAATAGTTGCCCGGAAAGTCAGTAAAGGCTCCTTGGCCCTCGAACACCAATAAATGGTCGACAATTTTGTCCATAAAATAGCGGTCGTGCGAAACCACAACAAGACATCCAGGGAAGTCGAGCAGAAAAGATTCCAATACGCCCAGGGTCACTACATCCAGGTCATTGGTCGGCTCATCTAAGATTAAGAAATTTGGATTTTGAATCAATACTGTGCACAGGTAAAGTCTTTTGCGCTCCCCACCACTTAGTTTTTCAACGTAGTCGTATTGTTTTTTTCGGTCGAATAAAAATCGTTCCAGCAGTTGAGACGCACTGAGTTGGCGTCCGTGTTTTAGCGGAATGTATTCGCCGAATTCTTGGATAACTTCAATGACTTTTTGTCCTGGTTTTACTTCGATACCCGCTTGGGTATAGTATCCGATTTGAACAGTTTCTCCCAAGACTATTTTACCTCCCTGTGGATCAATTTTGCCGCTGATTAAATTGAGAAAAGTAGATTTTCCCGTCCCATTCTTTCCGACAATTCCCAGCCTTTCGGCCGGTTGAAAATGATAGGAAAACCCATCAAGAATTACTTTTTGTCCAAAAGCGTGGTGTACTTTGTGGCATTCAATGATTTTGGCCCCCAACCGATTCATATTGATCTCGAGTTGGATTTTGTGTTCCTGTCTGCGCTGTTTGGTTTTTGCCTCAATGGCAGCAAAATCGTCAATCCTGGATTTTGATTTGGTGGTTCTTGCTTTTGGTTGTCTTCTGATCCAATCCAATTCAGATTTAAAAACCTGATCATTTTTGTGTTGCATTAACGCTTCAAGCGCCAGTCTTTCTTGTCTTTTCTCCAGGAAATAACTGTAGTTTCCCGAGTAGTGATACAACTCGCCTCTGTCGAGCTCGATGATTTGATCACATACCCGCTCCAGGAAATACCGATCGTGGGTCACCATAAACAAGGTCATCTTTTCCTTGGCAAAGTAGGCTTCTAGCCATTCAATCATCTCTAAATCCAAGTGGTTGGTCGGCTCATCCAACAACAAGACATCAGGGGTCTCTAACAGAGCTAAAGCTAGTGCTAAACGTTTCTTTTGGCCACCGGACATATTCCCCACTTTAAGGGTTAAATCCTCCAGCTTTAATCGAGATAAAATTTGTTGGTACTGAAATTCAAAATCCCAAGCACTGGATCGCTCCATGGCTTCAAAAGCAACCTGATAACTTTTTTCATCCTCCGGATGAAGCAGTGCGTGTTCATATGCAGTGATCACACGCATCATGGGGTGATCTGCTCTGGTCAATGTCTCTTCAATGGTCCATTCGTTGTTCAACTCAGGCTCTTGTGCCAGAAATGCGAGTTTCATGTCCTTTCGGTAGTTCACCTGCCCTTGATCAGGGAGGGTTTTGCCTGCGATGATGTCCAAAAGGGAGGATTTGCCAGAACCGTTTTCAGCGATCAAACCAATTTTTTGTCCTTTGTTGATGCCAAAGGAAATATCTTTAAATAAAATACGCTCGCCAAATGAGCGAGCGACTTGTTCAATACTGATTAAATTCATGGATTTGACTTAAGCATGAGTATTTGGGACATGCCGAGTGCACACCAAATAGGTAACATCATCCAATGAAAGGATTGGATTCCTAGCACCCAAATTACCAGACAGATTGAGATACCCAGTAATACAAGGATGTTTAACGTACGTTGGACGCGTTTCTTATTGATCCAAAAAGGTGAAAATACCAACCATGGTTGTGCCCAAAATAGATGGGCATTCCACGCAGTAGTTTGATGATCAGTGGCTGCCCAAAGCAACATCAAGACAACTCCAACAGCACCGCTCAACGTGTGTAATAATCCGCAGGTAAACCGTTGAGACGTCATTTTTGTTCGGGTAAACCATACGATCAAAATCAAGAGAAGCCCCAAGGTGAAAGGCCCCCATAGATTTATTCCAGGAGTAGGAGAGGTCAGTTCTGGCTCAGCTAGGTACCTGTCTTGTCGTAAGGCTGACCTGTCATTCCACAAGGCAGTGGAGAGTTGTTGTGCGGCGTACTCCGGTAAGAACTGTGCTTGAAAATTACTGGTAGGTTGATCAATCATCGAACCCAAAGCCAGATCGATACCCCAACCACCCCAACTATTTAGGGGCAGATTTTCTTCGATCAATTCGCGATAACTTTTTTTAGAATGTTCCTGAGCGTAGGGATATACTAACGCACCTTGACTTACGTCGAGCAATAAGTCCCTGATTTTTGTGGCACAATTGGCATAAAAAAAGTCGTAGAGGTAGAACCTGTTTTCAGGTCGATAATTTTGTTCCAGGCGTTGAAGTAGTTTATACGAGGTGGCTTGGTCTATGTCTAGCACTTGTTCTCTGACCCATCTGCCTTCCTGTGTGAACGCCTGAATAAAACCTGAAGTTTCGTGTTTTCCTAAAAAGTAGCGCAGTTTACCTTTGGCGAAATTTAAATAAAAATTGGGGGCATTAAAATCGAACAATCCGTAATTGTAAATCACATCAAGACCGGTCGATTCATCCTGAATTCTCAAGGCGGAGTGGCCAAATTTGGCATAGAGTTCGGCACCCGGACCACAAGTGATTAAACTCACTTGAAGTTTAGGTGTATTGGTGCCTACATCAGTCATCTGAGCCCATGAAGGGAGGCAAAAAAATCCAATGAATAAAAGGAAAATAAACTGTTTTTTCACGCCGCTAATATCGTCATTTCTTTGGCAAATACCTCAGAAAATAAGCCTATAAAACGCTATATTTACCCCATGAAGCAGTACTTAACTTTCCTGCCAAACACCCTTACTTTAGGTAATTTGGCGATGGGTATATTGGCCATTTTAGCATTGTTTGACGATCGTCCATTATGGGCCGTTTCATTTTTACTCGCCGCCATGGTGTTGGATTTTTTTGATGGTTTTGCCGCCCGTTGGTTAGGGGTTAGTGGCGATTTAGGCAAGCAGCTAGATTCATTGGCAGATATGGTCAGCTTTGGTGTTGTGCCTACAATTTGGCTGTTATTGGCCCTTAAAAAAACATGCTTCTGTGTCTACACCAACGATGCAGACTCCATTCTGGATACCTTGTGGAATAAACCCACTTTAGGTATACCGCTTTTAGTGGGATTAGCGGCCGCCTATCGATTGGCTACATTTAATATCGATCAAAGACAAACCACTCGATTTATCGGATTACCAACACCGGCCAACGCTTGGATGATCATGTCAATTCCTTTGGCCATACACTATGATCCTCAAGGTGTTTTAGCGTTTTGGGCCGAAGATCCAAGGTTTTTGATGGGAGTCTCTATTTTTTCTGCTTGGGCCATGACATCGACGATAAATTTACCCTCATTCAAAATGTCCGGTCTTTCGCCAAAAAAGTACCCCGAGCAATATATGCTCCTGATGTTGAGCATAGTGTTACTTCCCCTGTTGGGTTGGTCTGCCCCGTTTTTTTGGGTGATTGGCTACCTGGTGATCGG